>JAYTWN010000287.1:0-12393 GCA_043743435.1 Acidimicrobiia bacterium | reverse complement strand
CCCCGCCATGGGTTACCAAAATGACCACGTCCTCGGCGCTAGCCGAATCATGCGCAAACTCGGCCAACACCTCACCAATACGGGCCTGAAACCCGTCCTCGTTTTCACCTTCGGGTGTTTCAGTAATCGTTCCGTCACGCCAAGCCTGGAGCATTCCCGGCCAACGTTGTTCTATCTCGCGGCCGGTTTTGCCCGACCATGCCCCCACATTGCGTTCTCGGAGCCCCGAACGGGTCAGAATTTCGCTTCGCCCAATGCCCAACTCGACGGCAAAAAACTCGGCGGTTTGGCGGGCCCGAACCAGATCTGACGTCACAATCCGAACTCGCCGACCATCCTCGGCTAAAAGCCCGGCCAAGGATTTCGCGCCCACCTCGGCTTGGCGTTCACCCGTCGGCGAAAGAGCGATGTCGGCCCAACCTTGCCAGCGTTGATCGGCGTTCCACTGGGTAAGCCCATGACGAATCGCCAATACCGAAGACCGCTCCCCTTCGCTGAAGTCCGGGCCCGGGACAGTTCTGGGGGAGTCCGGACCCGGGACGTGTTTCGAGGAGGCTGGATTTTTGTCGTACACCGTTTTACTCACCACGAGCCCAGTGAAGCAGACGCCAGCCAACACCACGGCTCGTTTTCGGTGGTTTGGTGGCTCACGGGACATTTCATGGCTCACAGGCGAGGGTTCACGGTGCGATTTGCGCAGTGACGTCGGTTTCGCTGCACCGCTAGGGTGAAGGCCATGGCCACGGTGTTGTTCTTCGCTCAAGCTCGTGAAGCAGCCGGTACCAAAACCTGGATTTGCACTGCGGCAACGGTGGGCGAAGCAATCGACGGGGCCGCGGCACACTTCGGGGAAGCCCTAACCCGAGTCATTCCCCACTGCAAGGTATGGGTAAATGGCGAACCGGCCGAACGATTCACCCCAATCGTTGATCGGGATGAAGTGGCCCTTCTGCCCCCGGTTTCTGGCGGCTGATCAGCTCGGAACGGGTGGGAAAAGCGGCCTGGCTGAGTCGGTCCTCAGAATTGTCGTACCCCACCCCTAGAATGGCGATATGGCCAATCGGCATCTTGATCGCGTTCTGCAAACTGACTATCTCGAAGGGTTGGCCGATTGGCCGATCGAAGAAATTCGCGCCAACCGAGCGGAATGCCAACGGCTTGAAGACGCCGCTTCCTACCTCCGTCGCTTGGTTCAAACCCGTCTCGATATTTTGGGTATGGAATTGCGGGGCCGCGCCGCTGGAGAAGACGTTGACCTAGGCCAACTGATTGAACGGCTCCCCTCCATCCTCACCGACCCCGCGAGCCACCGCAACACCGGCGGCCGACTATTGGGAGCGGAGCTTGGTGAAGACCAGGAACGTTGGGCGCAAAGCGTTGTGGGGAATTGCTGCGGCGAGCACGATGTAGAAAGTGCACCGGAAATGTCGGTAGAAAAACTCAAGTCTTTGGCAGATTGCCTCGCCGATCTTGAACTCCATGTGAGTGCGGAGCGTCGCAAACTGCATGACGTTTTTGATCAGCTCCAAGCCGAGTTGGTGCAGCGTTACAAGACAGGCAAAGCATCGGTTGATCGGCTGCTTCAATGACGCTGAACCGGCCACCGGCCGGTGCAAAGCGACGTGGCGTCGATGCGCAAGCCGAGCCGCTCGACCCACCGGCGGCCCCCTCTCCCCCCAGCGCGCTCGGCGCTGCCGAGCACGTCATCACTGAACGAGCACGTGCACTGGGTGAATTCATTCGCGAACAACGGCGAGTGGCCAGGTTGTCGCTGCGCAAGCTCAGCGATATGGCCGAGATTTCGAACCCCTATCTGAGCCAGATCGAACGGGGGCTACGAAAGCCGTCGGCAGAAATTCTTCAGCAATTGGCGCGGGCGCTACGAATCTCGGCCGAGACCCTGTACGTGCAGGCGGGAATTCTTGATGAGCGCCACGAAAATGCCGATTTGGCGAAAGCCATTTGGGACGATGCCACGCTTTCGGAATCCCAAAAACGGGCATTGATCCAGGTCATGAGGTCCTTCCAGGCGGAAAACCGCGCAGCGTCTGAGGCCGCTGCAGCTTCAGTCAACAAGTAGCGAACTCGCTACGAACTCCACCCAGCACGTACCGCTGTGATGTAGTGACGTAGCCCTTCAACCACTATCCGTGGTCGAAAAAGGTCGCATGTCTCGGAATGTCTGAGCATCACTTAATGTTCTTCTTCCTGCCATGAATGTTGCCGTGCTCTCCCTTCACACCTCGCCGCTTGCGCAACCGGGCACCGGCGATGGTGGCGGCATGAACGTCTACGTGCGCGAGCTCGCCTCGGCACTTGCTCGGGCTGGAGTTACCTGCGACGTGTTCACCCGAGCCGATCGCACCGGCCTGGCCCCGGTAATCAACGTAGAGCCAGGCTTTCGGGTTCACCATGTGGAAGCGGGTCCTGTCGCTTCGGTGCCAAAGGAGGGCCTCTCAGGGCTCACCGACACCTTCGCCGATGCCGTAGCCGCACGAATCGAAACCAACGGACTCAACCCGCAATTGCTGCATGCCAACTACTGGCTCTCAGCCGTTTCTGGCCATCGCCTCAAGCATCAACTCGATATTCCCCTCGTCGCTACCTTTCATACCCTGGCCCGGGTAAAAGCCGAGGGGAACGATTTCGAACCCGAAGCCCGTGCGCTGGCCGAGGCCGCCACTATTGGCTGCACCGACATGGTTCTGGCCAACACCGCCGTTGAAGCCGAACAACTGGTTCGCCTGTACGGCGCCGATCCATTGCGGATCGAAGAAGTGCCGCTCGGAGTGGATCACGCCTTCTTCTCACCCGGTCCACGTTCCGGTGCTCGAGCAGCGCTGGGCTTGGGTGCTGGTCCGGTCATGTTGTTCGTTGGAAGGATTCAACCGCTGAAAGGCACCGAGCTGGCCTTGCGTTCCTTCGCCGCTTCGGCTCACCGTGACGCCACGCTGGTTGTCGTTGGCGGACCGAGCGGACTCGACGGACAAAACGAAGTTGATCGCATCCACGAATTGGCCCGTACCCTCGGTGTTGGCGATCGGGTGCGATTCTGTGCGCCGCAACCTCACCATATTCTGTCCACGTACTATCGAGCAGCCGATGTTTGCTTGGTGCCTAGTCGCTCCGAATCGTTTGGTCTCGTTGCACTTGAAGCCGCAGCTTGTGGAACGCCCGTCGTCGCCGCAAACGTAGGTGGACTTACTACTCTCGTGGATGACGGACAAACTGGTTTTCTGATCGACGACCGTGACCCCGAGTGCTGGGCCGCAGCAATTGATTGCATCCTCGGCGATACCCAATGGGCCGCCGAAATGAGCGCCGCTTCCGCCGCTAGGTCTCGCCGTTACGCCTGGAGCTACACAGCAGCCCGTTTGCGCCGGCTCTATACCGATCTGACGGTCCGCCAACTGATCGAATGTCAATAACGTTTTTGCTGCGGCCGTTTACCTCGTCGTAGGTAAGGCAGAGGTCACGAACTACCGGTTGAAGTGGGTGGCGAAACCAATGGTCATCGCCGTGCGAAAGCAGTCTTCGGAATATGCGTAGGCGGCTCCCAACATGCGATCAAGTTCCGCTTCACCATGGGGTGCGACAAAGGCTGAGAAGGGCAACTGTGCTGACAGGTAGACAGCGTCCTCACCGCCAATGTTGATGCGGTAGGCGTAAAACCGAGCACAGGCACGTAGTAAGTACTCGTAGCATTCAGCGATGTTCTCTTCGGGGGCTGGCATGAAGTAGGTCTCGAAATGCACCGTCTCTTCACGGACGGTTACCCACAGTGTCGTCACCAGTTTTTCTTCGCCTCGAGCCCGCACAAACCAGCGCTCGCACGATGGGTCCCGCTCCACATTCGTAACTACGGGGTTCGCTTCCACCACACTGGCCGACCACCGCTCCACCAAAGCAGAAACTTCACCAGCAGTTATTGTCAACGCAGAAACCATGTCTCAACCGTATCGGCGCGCGAACCATTTTCGTTAACCGAGCGGGCACAAACGGCTGGGCCCCAACTACCCAAGTACCCAAGTACCCAATTACCGCTGTTACCCGAGTACCCAAGTACCGCTGTTACCCGAGTTCGTGGGAACGGGCGGTGGCAGCGGCGACGGCTTCGATAAAGGCACTGCGCACTCCGTGGGCTTCGAGCGACCGCAATCCAGCAGCCGTGGTCCCGCCGGGTGAGGTGACGTTAGCTCGGAGCGCTGCGGCCTCGTCGGTCGATTCGACCAGCAGTTTGCCAGCCCCGTAGATGGTTTGGGACGCCAAGGAAACGGCCACGTTCCGAGGAAGACCAGCAGCCACACCACCTTCGATGAGGGCTTCGGCCACTAGGAATATGTAGGCAGGACCGGAACCGGAAAGTCCCGTCACCGCATCGAGCAGTTTCTCGTCGACCTGCTCAACCACTCCTACGGCCCCCAGGATGCCCGAGGCCCATGCCAAATCGTCGGCCGTGGCGTGAGTGCCTCCAGCGATGGCCGAGGCTCCTGCGCCCACCAGGGCCGGGGTGTTGGGCATGGAGCGGATGACCGGATGGGTGCTTCCCGGCACGGCATTGGCTAGGGCCTGTTCCATGGTGGCGATGCGGACGCCTGCGGCGATGGACAAAACCCGCTTTACCTTGGGCGCCAAATCCCTGCACACTTCGGCTACGTGCTGAGGCTTCACAGCGATTAGTGCCCCGTCGGCATGGAGATGTGCGGGTATTTCCGACAAAACGGCCAGCCCGCTGTAGCGCTGGGTCAGTTCATCGCGACGAGCCGCCACCGGTTCGATGACCACAATGCTTGTTGCGGAATGGCCGGCATTGAGCAGTCCGCCGATGAGTGCTTCCCCCATTTTTCCTCCGCCGACGACGACCAGGGCAACAGCAGGCAAAGATAAAGAAGTTGTGCTCACAAAGGCGAAGGATAGAGGACGTAAGAGCGAGGAGCTCGGGTTCGCTCAGAAATGTTGGCAGCTAGAAATTAGACAAACCGGGAGTGAATCCCAAGTTTCGGGGCCTGTAGCACCCCATATTTGGGGGTCGGAAGACCCCAAATCACAAGATTTAGGGGTCCCAAGTGAACCTTCCGCGAAATGACCTCTTGCACAGTCCGATTTTTCTGGGTAACTTGTGGGCAACCAAGAAGCCCGGTGGCGATTGGTCGGTTCGTTCGGGGAAGTGCGAATCGGCAAATCAATTGCCCCGGGCTTCTGGCTATTCCTGGGCTCGGTTCTTGCAGCCCGGGCTCGAAGACCGGTTGTGGGACGAAGTTGTTGGTGTGGTTGTTGGACGGGGTTTTGATTGCAATCGTCGAGCGGAACCACCTCAAACCAACCCGCTCAGAGGTTCGAGCGGCCAAGCAGTTTTCTCGAAGCCCTTCGACTGAGCCAAACTCGTAGCGTGCCTATGGACACCATCTCCTTTCTGACCGACTACGGCCATGCCGATGAATTTGTGGGCGTATGCAAATCCGTTCTGCGCCAACTCGCCCCCGATACAGCGGTTATCGACATCACCCACGATCTGCCTGCACATGACGTTCGTGCTGGATCGCTTGCTCTGGTGCGCGCCGCCCAGTACCTAGCCGATGGTGTGGTGTTGGCCATCGTCGATCCTGGTGTTGGCACCTCGCGCCGAGCGGTGGCCGTGGAGTGCGGTGAAAACGGCGAGTACGTGTTTGTGGGCCCCGACAATGGATTGATGGCCCCCGCCGTCGCCATGCTGGGCGGAGCCCGTCGGGCTGTGCACCTCACCAACGAAGACCATCACCTGGCCGCGCCCGGAGCCACCTTTGCCGGACGAGACGTGTTCGCCCCCGTCGCCGCTCGACTTTGCGCCGGGACCCCGTTTGAGGACCTAGGCGAGCTGATTGATCCCGTTACGCTGCTTCCCGGCATTTTGCCGTTGTCCCGCTTCGAAGAGGACACCGTGCAGGGCGAGGCGCTCTGGGTTGATCGATATGGCAACGTGCAACTCAACGTGGGTCCTGAAGATCTTGATCCGCTCGGTCACCTGGCCAATGGTGACGTGGTCACTATTTCGTTTAACCAGAAATCGCGGACGGCTCGGCTTTGCCACACCTATGCCGATATCAAAGCCGGAGAAATCGGCCTCGTGGTTGACTCCTATGGCTTGTTGAGCATTTGTGTGGATCGCCAGTCGGCATCGCGGGAATTGGGTTTGGGGACCACAACTGCGGTGAAGATCAGTATCCCGACCGAGTGATCCGCGTGGCTTGATGCGGCGTGCGTATCTAATGCAGTGAAGCCGAAGTTACGTTGCAGCGTTTCCTACCCGGTCTCCAGTGCTCTCAAGGAATTCACGCCGAAACGCTGCATCGTGGCTTTTGCACACACGCATTAGGATTTTGGCGTGCGCCCCGCTACCACTGTCGTTATGGTCATCTTGTTGGTGTTGTTACTTGGAGCGGCTGCGTTGCAGTTTGCGGTGTTGGGGAAGTCACCAACGCAGCGTCCTTCCGACACGGTGGGGTCTTCGGGCAATACAGTTGCCGAGTCCACTATCGGTTAACTCGCGTTTTGCGACTTCCCGGTATTCCCGCCTGCCTCCAAATCAGAGATCCATGAACCTCGCTTCGATTATTGCCACCCATCCCGATGACGCGCCTTGCGTTGTGAGTTCCGGCGAGGTCACCACTTATGGCGCACTTCGTGCCCAGGTCGGTGCGGTGAGGGGCGGATTAATTGACGCTGGCGTGAAGCCTGGGGATCAGGTGGCCATCGTAATGGCGGCGAACTGGTATTTCGTGGTGGCCTATCTGGCAACGTTGAGCGCCGGCGCAGTGGCCATTCCGTTGAACCCGCAAAGCCCAACGGCCGAGTTGACCCGTGAACTTGGATCGGTGAGCCCCAAGGTTGCCTTCGTGGGGCCGACGGCTGAGCACGCATTTTCTGGCGTAGACCAGGCCGCGCTGGGGATTGGCCTTCTGATCACTCCTGAGGGCGTTTCGCTACCGGGGGCACGGTCGTTCGAAGATCTACTGGTGCATGATTTAGTGCCGGTGGTTGATCGCTCGGACGATGATCTGGCCGTCATGATGTTCACCTCCGGGACAGCAGGTTCGCCGAAGGCCGCCATGTTGTCGCACGGAAATTTGCGCTCGAATCTTGAGCAGATGCAAGCCACCGGCCATGGAACTATTCAGGCTTCGGATATTGGTTTGTGTTCCCTGCCGTTGTTTCACATTTACGGTTTGAATGCGTCGCTCGGCTTGATGTTGTTTGCCGGCGCCACCACGATTTTGGTGCAACGGTTCGACCCGGCCTCAGCTCTCGATACCATCCGGGAACGTAAAGTAAGTGTGCTTACGGGTGTGCCGCCGATGTATGAAGCATGGGCATCGTTGCCGGAAGCGGAAGCTACTCGACGGGACTTTGAAAGCGTCCGGTTAGCTGCGAGTGGTGCTTCCAAGCTCGATCCTGCTCTGGGTTTGGCGTTCTTGAATCGGTTCGGCGTTTCCATTGGCGAAGGGTATGGACTTACCGAAGCCTCGCCTGTGGTGACCGGTGCCAACTTCGCTAATCCCCGTCCGGGCACGATTGGTTTGCCGGTTCCCGGGGTTCAGGTGCGTTTGGTCGATGATCAAGGATCCGATGCCCTCGTTGGTGACCCGGGTGAGATTTGGGTGAAGGGTCCCAACGTGTTTGTTGGCTACTGGAACGATGCTGAGGCAACCGCACGTGCACTTACTACCGACGGTTGGCTTCGAACCGGTGATATTGCTGTAGCTGATGACGACGGGTATGTGACCATCGTGGATCGCGAGAAGGATCTGATCATCGTGTCGGGCTTCAACGTGTACCCCGCCGAAGTGGAAGAAGTGTTGGCGGAACATCCCGGTGTCGCCGAGGTCGCCGTGTTGGGTGTGCCGCATCCCCATACCGGTGAATCGGTCAAAGCTTTCGTAGTGGCCAAGCCTGATCGTTCTTTGGAAGAAGATGACTTGATCGCGTTTTGCGGCCGCGAACTGGCCCGCTACAAATGCCCCACCAAAATCCTCTTCGTAAGCGAACTACCCCACGGCCTCAACGGCAAACTCCTCCGCCGCGAACTCCGCTAGCGGTTGTGGGTCGAGCGCCTCGCTGGCGGGGCGTCCAACGAAATCTCCATCATTGAGAGCGACTGGGACCAGGTCTGCGAAGAAGCGCTGGTCAAACCGATCGATCGAAAACGACTTCGTAGAAGTGCGGTTCTGCATCCGTCCACGAAATACGCCTACTGATTCCTCGTATTCGGGTTAGGCCCAAGAGGATGGCGAGAGGATCAACCAGTAACCGTCGGGATCAACGAAGCAGACTGCGCCATCGCGCTGCCAAAAGGGTTCGGCGAAATCTTGGGCTGATGTCCAGCTACTCGGATTCGGTCTGCTGCTGTTTGCACGGACTTGATGGAGCCGAGGTACAGCACAATTTGATCTTCTGATGTGGGAGCGGGCGTAACATCTGGGTCCAGAGTCGATGGTCCGCCCGCATATCGATAAGTCAACCTCAAGGTCGAAGATCACAGAGCCCATGCGCACATCCTGCGACTGGAAACCATGTGGGGCCCCCGGCCACCATTTCGAAGCGAAAAAGCAAGGCTAACGCGCTGGGTTTGGGATGGTTCTCGTTGAACTTAGATTCTGGGCAATCGATCGTGAACTAGTAAAACCTGCCTGCCACGAAACTTGATAAGTAAATGCCCTATGCTTGTTTACGCGCTGTCGGTGAGATTTCAAAGTGATTTTGCTTTTTTGAAAGAATTTCCTTGCGTGGTGGGGGGGGGCGCGGGCGCATGATGTGCGGGAAGTTGGCGGGCTGTCAACTCGAATTTGTTGGGAGCGATATGCGGTTTTCACGCAGTGTTACTTGGTTGGCCTTCGCCGGTGTGATGGCTGGGGGTTTGATAGCGGTTGGTTCGGCGGGCGCGCAGACTGCGAATCCTAAGGCTGTGGAGGCGCAAGCTAAAAATAATAAACCGGGGCGGAATGCGGCTGGCAATACTCCGGTGCAGCAGGTCTCCAATCGTGCAGATCGTGGAGCCGGAGTGGTGAGCGAAGGCGACATTTACGACAGTGTTCTCAATGAGGACGGTACTCGGACAATCCGTTTGGGTGTCGCTCCAAAATCCGTTTCTGATGGCAAGACTGGTAAGCGCTCAAAGATCTCTACGGATCTGATTCCCTCCGGCGATGGGTTCGCCGCAGCGTTGGCAGAGCCGGTGAGGATTGGTGGTTCAACCGACAGCGAGGATCTGGTTTCTGTTGGCAAACCCGGCAGGCAGCTGCGGCTTGGCAGGCCAAACTCTTCTGGCATCGAGCAAGATAAGACGAGTACGGCCGTAGTGTCGCGAGGTGTGAGAGCTGGCGAGGGCAAAGCCACACCGAGCCGGTCCAGCCGAGCAAAACGTTCGAACAGGCCAAACGAAGTTGAGTTTGATCAAGCTTTCGGTGTGGGAACTAAGCTGACCTATGAAATTCTCCCTGATGCAGTGAAGGAATCAATTGTCCTGAGCGGCCCACCCTCCGGGCCTGATGCGCCGGTCTTTCGTTTTCCGGTATCTGCTGATGGTATGAAACCACGCACTACGAAGGACGGAAGCATAGAATTTGTTGATGAGAATGCCAGGGTTGTGTTCACGATCCCGCCCGCTTTTGCTTTCGATTCCCGCAGCGGTGCAAACACGCCAGGGAACGCCTACGTGAACGTCAAAATGGATCTTGTTTCGGAAGAGGCCGGCTACACAATTGTTGTGGCGCCCTCCATGGATTGGCTTCGTGATGGGTCCCGCGTCTACCCAGTAACCATTGACCCAACTGTGCAACTTCAGCCATGGAATCCAATGAACTTAGGTTACATGCCGTGGGGAAACAACTCCGGTGGTAATTCGTTTTCAGCATGGACCAACGAACTTATTTTTGGGAACTGGTGGGGTTCGCAGTGGCGTTCCTACATTCAGTTTGACCCCACGCTGTTCGCAGGCAAGACCATCACGAATGCCACATTGAATATGCGGGTGCAATCGTGTGACAACCAGACCAATTCAGCCGCCCCTTATGCCAACTCAATCGGTGTTCACAAACTCACGTCTGCCTACTACTTCGGGCAAACGTGGCCCGGAGCTTCTTGGAACGGTGAAGTGTGGGCATCACCTACGGGGCCGAATTCAAACTCGACGGCAAACATCACCGCCTTCGCTGCAGAGTGGGCTGCGAACTCCCAAACCAATCTCGGTCTGATGCTCGATATGGGAAACGCCCAGGGTTACTGCCGTGTTCAGCGAACTGCCCCAACGGGGCAACAAACCTTTATCGAAGTCACGTACAACGAAGCTCCGTCAACTGTCCAAGAATATGGCTACCTTAAGAACTTCTCCTTCGAGAACGGTCAATCCTCTTTCCAAGCATGCTCACGTGCTGAAGCCGCCACCTGGTCGGTCGTTACGGGATCGACACCATCGGGATTGAAGCATGCGAAGTTGCGAGCGAACAACGCCGGTGACGTTTCGATCTGCCAAGCGCTCATTACGCCCGTTGGCCCAACCAAGCAGTACAACTTGATCGCTTCAGTGCGTTCATCCACCGGTGTGCCGATTAGCGGCAAGGTCAGCCTGTTGGAAAATGGCCCGTCTCCAGCGAATGCGAAAACTGATTTCACTACGGTCGGAACGGCATGGCAAAACGTTTCTGTCTCGATGAATGGCGTGAACGCTTTGAACTGGGGTCTTCAGGCCGACGTGTTTGTTGGTTCCCCGTACACCGCAGATCTCGATATCGACTACGTAGTGCTAAGTGTCTCCAACGTTCCCGGCACGCCTCCACCGCCTGTCTATCCGCCGACCACAACATCCCCACCACCTCCTGCGACCGCTCCGCCAACAACAGTTCCACCCGCACCGCCTGGAGTCCCGTATCGACTAAACCGAGATCAGTATCTTCTCGATGGCGGATATTTGATTTCGCCCAACGGGCGTTACCGCGCAACGGTTACGTCGGGAAATCTCGTAGTGATGGACATGCAGGCTCCGACGAGCGTGAAGTGGTCATCAAGTTCGAGCGGCAATTGGGGATCAGGGCTTTTGATGCAGGGCGATGGAAACCTGGTCATGTATTCGACAGCCAATCCACCGACCAATGCAATTTGGAACACGTACACCAACGGCTCCGGTGCAGGGAACTACCTCGTGATGCAAGATGACGCAAACCTCGTTGTCTATCGTGCTGACGGTGTGGCGGTCTGGTCGTGGTTGACTGGCCGACTCCAACTACCAAACCCTCCAGCACCGAGTGGTCCAGTTATTCCGATTGTGGTGGTGATCACTGGTGGAACGACGGTGATTGTGACGACGCCACCGCCTCCTGCCGGTGCTCATCTATTCGATGGTACGCCGACGATTTTGGAGCTGTCTGATACGGTCAATCTTGACTGTCTTGTGCTCAGCGGATCAACCGCGGTGTTGACCACCGACAAGACCCAGTGTCTGCTCGTCACTCCGTTTCTGGTTCCGTATGGCTACTTGCTAGGCATCGGGGATCTCGAAGACATCAACGACGCTGACAACTGCCTCGTGCCGAGCGGATCTAGCTTCGTCTCCAGTACTTGCGTGGCCAACCAGGGTAGCATTGTGACTGATATTCCTGGAATTGATGCACTCCGATTCCCGATCCGCAGGTTCAGCCCCGATTACCTAGGCGCGTGCCTCACCCGAAGCGGAACCTCGCTCATCTTCGCTAGCTGCCCCGTCACTCCAACCTCCAGCCAACTTTGGTACGACAAGGAAGCCGCCCCCAGAACTGACCCCTGCGCAGCCTGGGGGACGTACGCATCCAACACTGGAGGCTTGCCGGTCAGGACGGATCTGCCCTCGTACGCATTCAATTCCGAACCTGCCACGAGTGATGACATCCTCGTCTTTCAGGATGCGCGCCGGATCGCCATGGTCAGCAATGCTCCAGGCCTGCTTCACAGACCTCTGGCAGCTCGCATGCTCCACAACTACCTCAATCTCGGTGGAGATCTTGTGTTGAATCAACGTGAAATGGGTCAGGTGATTAGTGCCGGAAAAGGTTCGAATTTGCGTGACGTGCCTCAACGGTTAAGGCTTGATGTTTTGCAAGCTTCGGCGGGGAGGACTGAGGGACAGACTTTTTCTACAACGGCCAATCCATCGGTCACGGAGTGGACGACGTACCCAGCCAGGGACGGCAAGTCGCGAACAGGACAACCAAGAAACGACGGCCAGGAACTAACTCCGTTCATGCAAATCAAACCTGGATGGATAAGGTTCGTGAGTAACGACGTCACAGAGCCTGATTATCCAGGTTCTGCTGCGAATGTCTTTTATGGCCTCGGCTCGTTTGACACTCGAATCGAAGGTAAAGTTATTTCTGGATACAGATGTTTTAA
>JAYTWN010000286.1:0-5109 GCA_043743435.1 Acidimicrobiia bacterium | reverse complement strand
GAGGCCACACCCGCTCTGACCAGGGCTTACATCGTGGAGACGAACGGGATCGAACCGTCGACCTCCTGCTTGCAAAGTACACTTAGTATCGTCCGGAGGGTGCCCTGGAGCCTCGGCGGGTGTCCGTTCGTGTCGGCGCGTTCGGTAAGTTTGCGCTGGTCAGCAGGGGCTCAGTTGGTCAGTCCTTGATCGATTCGTATTCGCACGTATTGACTGCTGTTCGCGAGTCAACGAGTAGGGGTTCCGCTGCTATGGCTACGTTTCTGGCTACGTCTGCGGTGATGGGTGCGCTCCACTGATCGAGCGCAACCTGTCGACGCGAGGTGCACTGGTTGTCCCGGTGCCAGAGTCAACTCCGGCATCGGAATCTGCGGCGGTCATTGTGTAAACAGACTCGTAGCCAACGTGTCACTCGGCCTTCCAACACGTTGAACCATCTGACTACGCATGAGGGGGACTCGAAGGTGCGCGTATCGCCGACCGGCTCCGAAACTGTCACACCCTTCCGTCAGGATGACTCGTGAACCTTCAGGCGCCTTGGGATCCTATTTGGTGGTCGACCCATTGCTCGTAAACGTTGATTCAAACCCGGGTTTAACGATAAGCTACCTCGATGGCACATGCCGACGGTGACGTAGTTCGTTGCTTGGAGACCTCGCGCGTCTGCTCGCTCACCTCCGTACACCCCTCGACCCTGGACTACTGGGTTCGGACTCGCCTCGTAACGCCCTCGCTTCGAAAGCAGCCGGGCCGCCGCCGCACCCGTCTTTGGACCATCCAGGACATGATCATGGTTCGCACCGTCCACGAGTTGCGTAAGGCCGGGTGCCCGCTCCAACGCATCCGTGCGGCGAAGCGATCCCTCGCCGAACACGGCGGGTCGTTTACGAGTTCGAGCGTCCTATTCTGGAACGGAACTGATGTGTTCCGGATCGGGGCCTGGGGAGACGTGGAGTCGATCCTGGTGCGACCAGGACAACAAGTTCTCCACGTTGTCGCCCTTCCGGTTGGCACTTGGGAACGAGAGGGTACAAAGGTCGCGAAATTCATACGTAGAGATCGGGTACGAATCGGCACTCCGTGCGATTCAGCCCAAGAAGCTAGGAGGGCCGTCTAATGGAGGTGTCAAACATGACAACGGTGAAGGTCACTGTCTCTGGGAGTTTTCATCGACACCTGGCAGCCATTCAGGCAGCTGTCGAATCTTTAGTGGAAGCCGGTGCCCAGGTCCTGTCACCCTCAGACCCACGAGTGGTCGACAGCTTTGGCCCCTTCTTGTTCGTCGCAAGCGACTTGCGCCGATCCATCCGGGGGATACAAAACCGACACCTTGAAGCCATCCGCAGTTCTTCTTTCTTGTGGCTCGAATGCCCGGATGGGTATGTCGGCCAGTCGGCCGCGCTCGAACTCGGGTTTGCAGTGGCACTGGGGGTGCCGGTCCTTGCTTCGGTACCGCCGGGCGATCTCACCCTTCGTCAATATGTCTCGATCGTTCCAAGTCCCGCTGTAGCTGTGCTGAGAAGTACGAAGGCTGCGCTCTCGTCCAACGTACTTCCTGCGCTTCTGTTGGATCCCGTGGGTGTCATCGAAGCTGTGCAGAATGAACTCGAGCACGTCCAGTCCGATCTGACGGTTACGACGCGACTTGAGGCGGACCCCGTGGAACGGCGGCTGGAATGGATCACGCATAGGCTGGCGCTGCCTGTCGGCAAGCGCTAGCCAATGGCGCAACGCCAACTAGGGCTTCCGAAGGCAGACCTACCATTCGACGAACTCGCCGAACTTCGGGATCTGACCCAACAGCTTTTGGCGTCGTCCCTCGAGTCTCTGGCGAACTACCGAGACGATGAGTCAGGTGGCTACTTCCACGTACTCGGTGACGACGCGAAGGGAGGTTCGAACAACGCTGGCGACTTTTCAAAAGCGTCGACGTCCACTGTCGTCCGCTACCTGGCCGCAAGTGGACAGTGGACGGACGCAGCCGACAAGGCACAGTCGTTGTTTGATGCGGTAGTGGTGGCCGGCAATTGGACGAGCGCTGGGCTTGATCCCGACAATCCATTCACTGGGGCTTTCCTACTGGAGTTAGCAGGCGATCTCGTCGACTTTGGAGCGACTCCGAATCCGGATCAGCGCAGCATCCTCGATACCAAGCTCCTGCTGCTTAAAGGCGCTCTGTCTGGCGGCAATGGTGCGATTGCAATCGAGTTGGGGCTGCCTAACGCGTATCTTACGCAGCTTGCCGTTCGGGTCCTCAAGGCTTGGGACATCCGAATCCTCGGCGCCATCGATATCCCTACCTCGATCAGCGAGCCCCTGTTCGACGCCAAATTGCGCGGCGAGACGCGGAGCTGGGCGATGGCAACAGTGGACACTGAAATCGCACTGAGTGCATCCGCACCCAGAGAGTCCGATGTTTTCGAACTCGGATACGCGATTCTGTTGGTCCTTGGATCCTCGCCGCCGCCGCCGGCCCCAATCGAGCGCAGGCGGTTGGCACACGGGCTGGCACTCGTGTTCGCAGGCCAAGGCGAGGACGGCACCTGGCCTCAGAGCAGACGCTTGTTTCACTACCCGGTGTACGGAAACGCATATTGCTATGAGCATGAGTTCCTCACTCAGTTGCTTGAGGGCGTCGAGGATCCGTTGCTTCTTCGCCCGTTCCTTCCCAACTTTCGCCGTGCCATGGATCGACTGGACGTCGAGTACGTGCATCTGCCGAAGGGTGGATATGGTTGGATGTCCGGTCATCATCGCCAGCTCCACTGGCCGGAGTCCTGGTCCACTGCGTCGTGCTTCCATTTCGCGCACCTGCTTGACCGTTTTGTAGCGGACGCAATCCGCGATGGGATTCTTGAGCACCTCGGTGCCCGCCCGACTCATCCCAACATCACCCCGGACGATGGTCCATTTGATGAGCAACTGGATTCCGGCGTGACGTTGAACGGAAAGCGGGAAAGCCTAAAAACTATTCTCGACAACTCACTTATACAACCGGTGATGAAGCAAAGGCATGTACTTCGCAACGGCGGGAAACTTAAAAAAGGGACTCCGCTCTCAGCGATCCTCTATGGCCCGCCCGGCACTTCGAAGACAACCTATGTCGCAGCCATAGCAGCCAAGATCGGATGGCCGCTAATAAGTATCGACCCATCGCATCTTCTCCGAAACGGGATAGATGACCTCTTCACGGAGGTCAACCGTGTTTTTCGGATGCTGGAATACGCTGAAAACGTGGTCGTATTCTTCGATGAAATCGATGAATTAGTCCGGGACCGATTTGGTTCAGAGGAGCAAAGCGAATCCCGATTCTTGACTACGGCAATGCTTCCGAAGATTGTCAAATTACGAGAGTCTCGGCAGCGGTTGTTTTTCGTCGCAACGAATCACCTTGAGGTTTTCGACGCCGCGATCGCACGGCCGGGGCGTTTCGACTTGATTCTTCCCGTCATGCCTCCTACGGCCGACGCTAAAATAACCCATTGGGATCTTACCGCGTCGCTCCAATCAGGTTTGGCACTCACGCCAGATATGAAGACGAAGATCGAGGAACTTTCCTACGATGAGTGTGGTGCTGTCGCTGAGGAACTCAAGCAGAAGGATGACCTGGGGGCTTTCGAATCCTTCCTGAATACAGCTCATGCAAAATGCATGCTTCAGAGTAAAGTGAAGGGCACCCAGAATTGGGTTGACCTCATGAAGGCCGAAGAGTCGAAGATCAGGGTGCCTTGAGGTTGCGGCGTGCCCGACTAACGATTCGGCGAGTTGCCTTGCAGTCGCAGTCCTTTGCCCAGGATTCGGCTGTACTTTGAGTCCAGTCGGGCCGGCTTCTGGCGGCGTCGTTAACCCAGTTGGACACAGCGTCCTGCACATTGGTGTCCGGATCGCAAATCATTGTTCTCAGGTAGGCATCTGCCACCTCGGGACGCTGCTTGAACAACTGGATATGGGCGCCCCAAACGCTCTTGGGCCGGGTGGCTTCTATTGCAAATCTCCGTAGAAGGGGTTCTTTGTCGTTGCACCAAACACTCAATGTTGAAAGCGCCTGTTCAGGGTCACGCACGATATGGCTCCTGACCGCCAACCATGACCATTCCCTCACGGCAAAGTGCGGGTCGGCTGCGTATCGACGAATTTTGACAAGGACCTTTGCCAAATCGTGCCCGGAGTAGCCGATTGACATCGCGCACCATCCGCGAACGGTGTCCGAAATCCACATGCGATCAGGCGGGTCAAGAATTTCAATCCCGCCATGCTCGTGCACCGCGCAGCCCAAGAGGCGCATTCGCGTGATGAAGGGCGTTGCGTTGACGATGCCGTGGTCCAGCCAAATGTCGGGAAAGGCGTGACGAAACAGTGTTTCCATGTTGATGACCATCTCTTCGATGTGCGTCCTCGATTGCATCGATCCGCACTCGAGAAGATGCTGCGTTGCGGCATCGACGTCTTTCTTGGCACGTGCACCCGTTCTTCCCGAGCTGATCTGAGCTGCGGTTGTGCGGGTCTCGCCACACTGCGTCTGAGAGCACATGTCTCGATTTTACCCAAGCGCGTTCTTTCCCGAGTCGATTGCGGCGTGTGCCGCTCGTAGTTGAACTGGTCGACACCCAGCCGGGGCTCTCGGCCGAGGTGCGGGCCCGCTATCCCTCCGGCGAACGACTTGCTGGTGCCTTCGGCGTGAGTTCGCTTGAGGTTTCTGGCCCCGGGGTGCTTGAGGTTTTGGCCCCACTTGTTTGGGTGGTGATGTTAGTTGTGTGTGGCGAGTCGGTAGCTGTTGGTGCCGGTTTCGATGATGTGGGCTTTGTAGGTGATGCGGTCGATGACGGCGGCGGCGAGGCGGGTGTCGGTGAAGGTTTTGGTCCATTCGGAGAAGGGGGCGTTGGAGGCGATGGCGATGGATGCTCGTTCTTCGCGTTCGGTGAGGATTTGGAAGAGGAGTTCGGCGGAGTGTTGGTCGAGGTGGACGTAGCCGAGTTCGTCGATGGCGAGGAGTTCGTAGCGGCCGTATTTTTGGACGACGCGGGTGAGGTGGTTGTCGTCTTTGGCTTCGCAGAGTTCGTTGGCGAGTTGGGCGCAGGTGGTGTAGCGGACTCGTCGGCCGTTTTCGGC
>JAYTWN010000285.1:0-5868 GCA_043743435.1 Acidimicrobiia bacterium | reverse complement strand
ATTCAGCTTTGTACGCGTAACGCCTTTAGGAGCGGCATAACTCCGTTGCCAATGTGGGCGACCGAGTCAAGCATCATGGCGTGGTCGCCAGCGAGGTGTCGCACGATGGTGACGGCGAATCCCATTGCTTCGTAAACCAACAGCCTTTCTGTGACGGTCCGGGCGCTGCCGTACAAGACACGGTCAGGGTTGAGTCCGCGGTAAGAGTTGGCCAGAATCAACTCGACGCTCGTTCGTGCTTGCGCATCGGTTTCGGCTACCAAAATGTTGCGACGAAGAACGGCCTTTGGCGTGCGCCCACTTAGCACCGCGGCTTGACGGTATCTCTGGAGCTCTTCGGCGAGTTCTTCGTCGGAGCAGCGTGTATCGGAAATCCAAGCGTCACCGAGCCGTCCGGCGCGTTCAACTGCCGCTCCCCTTCGTCCGCCAATCCAAATTGGGATGGGCGATTCGGGAAGTGGCCCGATTCCTACGTTGTCGAGACGGTGGTAGCGGCCTTCGAAAGAAACCGATTCGCCGTTTAGTAACCGGCGAATGATTTCGACCACCTCGTCGGTACGAACGGTTCGGCTTTTTAGGGCCATGTTGAACGCGGAGAACTGTGCTTCGTTGTCACCGATGGCGAAGGCGGCGATCAGGGGTCCCTCACTCAGAGCGCTTAGTGTTCCGAGTTGTTCGGCAAGCAAAATCGGTTGGTAAAACGGGGCCAGGAAGAGACAACCCACCGGCATCGAACCAGTTACGGCCATGAGCCTCGCCAGCAGTGGAATGGGGCTAAATGCGTTGATGGGTACTGCGTGACGGTCCCCAACGAGGAGTAAGTCCATTCCGGCTTCGTTAACGGCTTTTGCGGCTTCGAGGAAGTTGGCGGCTTGGCGTTTTGGCTTGAAGTCCTCTGGCGGGGTTTGGAGGAATCCGCCGGGTGGAAGGTTTCGTTCGTCTCGTTGGAAGTCAACGTCTTGGCTGTCGGTTGGGTAGACGAACCGCAGTGATGCACCTAGTTCCATAGAAGGGCATCGCTCCGAATGTTGATTTGCAGAGGCACAATCCAATCCTAGGTCTGGGGAGTTGGCCGTATTCGGTCAGCGGCGCCGGGTCAGCAGTGCCGGGTAAGCGTTGCCGATTCAGCGGTCTCGGGAGACGTTAGTTGTAGGTGCAGTGGTCCGGAAATAGCAAAGCCGGTTCCCTCAATGCGAAGAAGCCTGGCGAGATCGTCTCTGCACCAGGTTTCTTCGATTGATTTGTGTTTGACGTAGGCCCGTCGCCCAGACGATCAAGCCTCGGATGGCCGAGAGCTCTAGACCACGTTAATGATCACGCCAATTTCGGCTGAAAGCGTTCCGGCGATTCCCTTGATCTTGACCGTAGTTGGTCCGGGTGCGGCACTCGCGTCGGCTTCGAAGGTCAAAGGCACGTTGGTGCCGTTGGCCGAGCCGATGGTGAGCTTTACTCCTGTAGGCATCGGGGAAGACGCGATCCCGATGGTGCCATTGAAGCCACCTTTAGGGATGACGGCGAGGTTGACCAGGACCTTGTTGTTGATGGTGTTCCGGGGTAGGTCAATTTTGTTTGGTGTGGCGGAAAGCCCAAAGCCTGCGGGTTCGCCAACGATAAGTTCCAGCGGTACCTGCCGGATAAATTGCCCGCTGGTTCCTGTCACGGTTAGGGCGTACTTGCCGATCGGAGTTATGGAGCTAACAGTCACGGTAAGGGTCGTTCCCGTTTGGGATGAGTTGGCGGAAAATTTTGCGGATGCCCCAATCGGAATTCCTTGCACGTTGAACGTCACGCTTGGTTTGGTCGAGGTGGTGGCCAAGTCAATCTTGTAGGTGGTTGAACCCCCCGGTGCTTATGTTCCGAGTGGTCGGGTTGGCAATCATGGCAAAGTCCGCGGCAGAAATAACGGTGAGCGCTACCGCAGAAACTCGCTGTGTGCTTCCTGCCGTAGCAGTTACCGAGAGCACGTAACGTCCCGACGCCGTAGAGGCCGACGGTGTGATGTACAGGTTCGTGTTCGACGTGGTGGGATTGGGGGCAAAGTTGAACGCCGCACCATTTGGGGCTCCGGTAACGGCCATGGTTACCTGACCGTTGTAACCTGCCGATCGATCTATGGAGAAGCCAAAAATCGCAGTGTCGCCTGTTGCAGCGTTTCGTTCGGTGGCATCGGCTCTGAGACCAAAGATGGGAGCTGCCGGGACAGTAGCCGGGGGTTGTGTAGCGGGTGGTTGCGTGACCGGGGGCTGGGTGACGGGAGGTTGCGTAACCGGAGGAATGGTCGCCGTTGGGCCGTCAACCACGAGCCGGAAGAGCGCTTCACGACGTCGCGAGCCAGACGTAGCAATCAATTTGTAAACGCCATTACTGGTGGGTGCGTTGTTGGGCACGATCAGTTCGAGTTGGTATCGGTTGGTGCCTAGGGTGACAATTTCAGCGTCGATGTAACTGGGAACACCGTCAATGTCGAACCGCGGTACAGATTTGAACCCGCGGACCGCTTGGACAAACAGGGGGAAGACCGCTCGTTGCCCGGACGAAACACGAATCGAGTCAGGTGAGACGATGACGGAGAAATCCGGTCCGACCCGGCGAACTTTCCGTGCTGCCTCGGCAGGAGAACTTGTAGTTAGAGCAAGGCCGGTGAAGGCGACAAGCACCGCAAATCCAACAGCGAGTGCTTTGCGGGGGCGCCGGCCATAACGGATCGATGCCGGGTGGGTTGGACTTTCGATGGTGGTAGTCATGTTCGGCTCCTGGCGATGGTACTGGGAAGGTTTTGGGGAAGTTGGTTGAAGCTTGTTGTCACTAGTTGGTGCTGGTTACGACGGAGTTGACGGTTTACAGATGCCAACAGTTCCTTGCTTCTAACTATTTGATCGAATCGTTGTGATGACGGTATGAGCTTTCAGCGAGGAACTCGTATTCATTGCTTCGTGGTTTCGGGTACGAGTGGCTACGGTAGAACCATGTCCATTGACCCTCCGGCCGTTCCTCTTCCCACTCCTACCTTTGCCGTCGACGATTGGGACGTGGTGGCTGGATTCGAGGATTTCACCGACATCACCTACCACCGGGCCAAGGCACATGGAACGGTTCGGGTGGCATTCAATCGTCCGGAAATTCGCAATGCGTTTCGGCCTCGCACAGTTGATGAATTGTTTCGTGCTCTAGATCATGCCCGGATGACCACCAATGTTGGTTGCGTTCTGCTTACCGGGAATGGTCCGTCACCCCGCGATGGTGGTTGGGCGTTTTGCTCCGGTGGCGATCAGCGAATTCGTGGCAAGGACGGCTACCGCTATGCCGAGGGGGAAACCAAAGAAAGCATCGACCCGGCCAAGACGGGCCGGCTGCATATTCTCGAAGTGCAGCGCCTCATTCGTTTTATGCCCAAGGTGGTTATCTGCGTGGTCCCTGGTTGGGCGGCCGGTGGCGGGCATAGCTTGCATGTGGTGAGTGATCTCACGTTGGCTTCTCGCCAGCATGCGCGCTTTAAGCAAACCGATGCTGATGTGGCCAGTTTCGACGGGGGTTTCGGTTCAGCGTATTTGGCCCGCCAGGTGGGGCAGAAGTTTGCACGCGAGATTTTCTTTCTCGGCTCGGAATACACCGCTGAAGATGCTTACCGGATGGGCATGGTGAACAAGGTGGTTGACCATGACAAGTTGGAGGCAACAGCGCTGGAATGGGGCCGGATTATCAATGCCAAGAGCCCTACGGCGCAGCGTATGTTGAAGTTTTCTTTCAACCTGATTGATGATGGTTTAGTGGGCCAGCAGGTATTTGCTGGTGAAGCAACCCGTTTGGCCTACGGAACCGACGAAGCCGCCGAAGGCCGAGATTCGTTTTTGGAGAAGCGGGATCCGGATTGGTCGAAGTTCCCTTGGCATTTCTAAGTTCACATACCATTTAGATTTTTCACGTTCTTACCGATTGGTCCACGCCACTGCAGCGTTGATTGCTACGGTGATGGCATCTTCGATGGCTCCGTCTTTGCTGGCGAACACGACATTTTCCCCGTCTGTTCGTTGAGCGATCACGGCGCACACGCATCCTGCCGCCATGCCGTAAACCGACGACGCCGTAAAGACCGTGGCTGCTTCCATTTCGTAGTTCAGGATGCCAAGGGCCCGATATTCCTCGGTCATGCCCACGTGTTTTCGCAGTAACACGGGATTTGCTGATGAGGCGCTGCGTTCCTGTCCTTCGAAGAACGTGTCAACCGAGGCGGTGATCCCCACGTGGTGCGTGATACCTGCATCTACTGCGGCTCTGGAGAGTTCCACGGTCAGAAACGGATCGGCGACAGCGGGGAATTCCACGGGGGCAATGTCGAGTGCGGCTCCTTGCCTGCGAAGCGCGCCGGAGGAAACGATGACAGACCCTGCAAGCACGTTGGGCTGTATGGAGCCGGTGGTGCCGACACGAATGATGGTGCGCATACCAAGTTGGGCGAGTTCGTTGAGCACGATGCTCGCCGACGGACCTCCCATTCCCGAGGTTGCACAGATGACGCGCTTTCCGTTCGGAAGTCTGGCGATATAGGAGTTGAGTCCGCGATTTTCCGACAGCACAACGGCGTTAGTGAGTCGATTGTGGGCGATATGGGCGGAGCGGTTTGGGTCGCCGGACAGCAGCACCAGTGTGGGGATCTCGTCGCCGGTCGTTGTGCCTTGATTCCCTTGCGTGTCGTGTTGGTGGACCCCCAAATCGTCGAGTCCAAATCCGATGTGATAGAGCCGTTCTGTCATGCAACAGACTATGTCGCGTGCGTTCCCATGATGATCACTGGAGTTGGCGGCAGCGATAAGTCCCCGTATGGTTTGTCGAAATCTCGCGAAGATCATCGAAGGCTGTTGAAGCCACCCACCCAATTGGAGCAATCATGCATGCTGATCAAGCACTCGAACTAGCCCGGGAAGCTGAACGCTTCATTGAATCGCTTCGTCTCGATAGTTCCGCTGTACTCAATTCGGAAGATGGTTCGGAATTTTTGAAATCGTCGACTGCGGGGGCTGGTTCGTCAGCCGAGGGTCGGTCATTAAGCGAAACGCCACTTATCAGGACATGGCGACGGGTCGAGCAGTCGAAGCGCGGGAATGACCACACGGTGTACCACGGGTCGGCGGGTATTGGGCTGTTCGAGCTCGAAATGGCCTTGGCCACGGGTGATAAGGGATACGCGCGCAGGGCTGAGGATGCTGCAGAGTTGGTTGCAGCAACGGTACGTTCGCTTACGAATGCTCCGGTGGCTTTTGCTACAGGCTGGCCCGGTTACGCCTTTGCGCTCGATCAGTTTTCTCGTGCGGTTGGTTCGGCAGAACAAAAGTCGCAATGGAGGGCTGCGGCTACGTTAGCGATCGAAAAGCTGGAGGCCCAGTCGTCTTCGGCGGGTGGAGGGATTGCCTGGGTTGAACCGATGCCGTTTTCTGACATCACGGGTTTCACGGGCGATCGGGAGATTTACGATCTTTCCGTCGGTGCCGCTGGTGCGGTGATCACGTTGCTCGATCTGCTTGAAAGCGACATTACCGACAGGGCCCTGCCGTTAGCCCTGGCCGCAGCTGTGCGGTTGTTGGAGGTGGCAGTCAAGACCGAGGAAGGTTGGCGTTGGGATTTGATGAACGATATTCCCTTCCCGTTTCGCGCTCCGAACTTTGCCCACGGTGGGGCTGGGGTTGGGTACGTCTTCGCCCAATTGTTTGACCGGACGGGTACCGAACGGTTTCTCGATGCGGCGATTGAAGCAGCTCGATACACCATGAGCCGGGCGTCAGATGTTGGTGATGGGTGTTTGGTGTGCCATACCGAGCAGCAACAGCCGCCGCACTTTTACCTTGGGGCGTGCCACGGTCCGGCGGGAACTGG
>JAYTWN010000284.1:0-7690 GCA_043743435.1 Acidimicrobiia bacterium | reverse complement strand
TACAGAACCGCACCAGCAAATGCCGCGTGCAGATTGGTGGAGCCGATACCCCACACCACATCAGCCTGAGGAGCAGCACGAGTGGCAACCAAACTTCGCACCAGGTCACCCGCATCACCGCCATTACGCACGATCACTTGAATACCCGTCGCAGCGGTGAAGCCCTCCAACAGACCTTTCGATAGAGCAAAGGAATCGTACGTGAGCAGAGTAAGTGCAACGCCCGTCGACGGAACCGAAACAGCGGGTGCCGCTTTTATGACAGCCGAGCTAACTGGGCTTGGCATTGCAGTACTTGGGGTTGGGGATAACGGGGGAAGGGTAACGCCGGCAACGACAGACCCATTTGGCCCGACTACGGTCGGTGCAGTTGGAGATGACGGTGATGTCAGCACCGAGGAAACCGAGGAAGAAGCTGCGTCACTCGAAATGGCCGTGACGATTGGGGTGGCCGAGCCATCGGGTGGAACGGTGACTGTAGACGATGGAGAATCAACAGCAACAACCGAGCCTTCAACCACGATGCCGCCGGTGTCCACATCATTGGCGCTGGTGCCTATCACGATCGATGTGGCGATAGGTGCCGCGGTTGGTTGCGAAGGCTGGTCGGAAGCGGAACAAGAAGAAACTACGCCGAGAGCCAACGCCATCGCAAAGCTTTGAAAACGTTTCACGAGCGCGACCCCAGCGCATCGGGTTGTACACACAGCAATACGCCATCACTTAGGGACACGACTGCGGACTCTTCGAGCAGAACGTTGGATACGCCTCTGGTTCGCCACGCATGCAGCGTTGCGTTTGACAGTGGGTATTGCAGGCCAGTCGTCGTCACACCGGTGGTTTCGGGGGTTACGGGCAGCAACGTGATGAGATCGCCGGGGGCGCCAAAAACCGTCGACGCGACGGTGTTACGAATCACCGAAACCCTCGTGGCACCAAACCACCCAACGACCTGACATTCGGACAGAAATGATGCAGTAAGTACACTTATTTCACCGAGAAAGTGGTCGAGCCGATCACCGGGCCCGCCGCTCACCATGGTGATATGGGTGGCACCTCGCGCCACGGCCAACTCCAATGCCAACTCCAAATCGGTGGCGTCCTTGCTCACCGGATACGGAACGATCTCCACGCCCTGAGCTTCGGCTTGGGAAAGAACCTCCGCGGTAACGGAATCAAAATCGCCAATAGCCGTCGTCACGTTGAGACCGAGTGAAGCAGCATGCGAAAGTCCAGAATCAGCGGCGATCACCAAATCCACCACACCAAAACGCTGAGCAACCCGCGGATCGGGCTCAGCCCCACCACTCACCACAACTACGTGAAAGGCCCGGGTCTCGAAGGCCTTGGCAGGTTGAAGGGTCGGCGGGGAAGAACTCATGAGCTTTGAAAACCGTACTGGAAACGACCGCTAGGCCGCGGGACTTACTAATCCCTGCGTGCTAGCCCCTCGGGCAACAAGGTAAAGGAGTCCACGTGACCTGGCCGCACCACGTAAAAGTCTCGCCCGTTCATCGTTGCCAACTCAGATATGCCTAACCGTTCAGCAACTGCGACGATCGAAGCATCCACCAACCCAAGTGGGCGGTCGAGATATTGACCCACCAGCTCAAGAGATCGTGACCAATCAGCGGCGGTGAGATCAACAATGAGAACCAAGTCACTAACAACAAACCGAAGAAAACGTTCTTCGGCGGAAGCACCAAGTTTGAATCGAATCAGCCGAGCCGATTCGGCAACCACGAGCGCTGGCGTGCACAACTCGGTACGCCTTTGGAGAAGGAGATCCGCGCACGCTCGATGACGGGGGCAATCAGAGTCGGCAGCATCGAGCCACACATTCGAATCAACAATGATCATGCGAGCGGCTGAGATGCTAGCGAGAGTCGCGGATTTGTGACGCGGAGAGAGCGTCGCGCATATCGTGGATTGACTGCTCGCGCTTGTCGCCCGAAGCCCCGCATCCCAAGAACGATTCGAGAAGGCCGTCGGAAACGGTTGTTGCGAGATCGGTTTCTTGGAGCAGGGGTGAATCTTCGAAGATGGTTACGGCAAAGTCTTCAACTGATTCGCCTCGCTCGGCAGCGCGCTCACGCAGGCGGACGGCCACACGATCAGGAACGTTGAGCACCATCGACATGTCCCAATTGTATAGCAACACAAGGCACGGGCTCATTATGCCGAAGATGGCATAATCTATGCCCGTGAAGACTCGCAACCTCCTGATTTGGTCGGCTATCGCTCTTACGGCCATCGTTGCTGCGTTCGCTGTTCAGCTTTTCACCGATAGCCGCTTCTTGGGTTAGCCCTTTCTCGAAAAGCTCCGCCCTTGGATAGCCGGTCTCCACTCGCCGAAAATCTGAACGAGCCGAGTGAGAACCGGTGAGCAGCTACAACGTGGCGATGAAGAACCACTGAGCGGGCGTTCACTTCCGAAGAGTTTCTCAAGTAACGAGGTTCTGCTGCCGATACCTGTTGTATGTCCGTATCTGAGTTGTCCGCCTCCGCGATCTCTGGGATTTCTGCGATTTCTGCGTCTGCTCAATCGATCAGTCTCCATAGTGTTTCCGTTGGCGCTCACCACGCGGGCCGTCACGTGGAATTCCCGGCAGCCGTGCATGAAGTGCTCACCAGCTTGCGCAACCTCACCGGCATCCCCAATTGGGCCCTCACCCGCCAACGCAGCGATGGTTCGCTCACCATTTTGTCCCCGGCCCGTCGATCGGTTGCTAGCAAATCGGCGACCGAGGCCAGCAGCCCAACGCACACCGCGGAGTTTTTGACCGGCGCATCAGTAGCGACAAGCAGTGAAAATGGACGCGCTTCAGAGCCCCTCGAACCAGCCGCTAACCGGGGGTTCGTGTTGGATCGTCGCAAGCACCTACCGGTATTGGTGGTGGATATTCTCGACGAGGAACGCAACAACACCTTTGGCAACCTGGTGGGTTACCGCACCGGCCGCGACCTTCGCGATGAAAGCCCTATTGCCCGAACCGACGGTGCCCTCGCTGGATTGCTCGCCTCAATGTTGGCCAGCGTCCTTGCGCAAGATCGTCGGGAACAGCTTCAACAGCGAGCCGAAGAACGTATTGCCTATCCGGAGCGTGAATCGGTGACCGGCTGTCTTGAAGGCTTTGCATGGATTCGATTGTTGGAATCTGAAGCACTTCGCCTGCACCGATTTGACGACGAGGCTCTGATGGTCGCTGTCCGTATTGAACTCTTGGCTGAATTCAAACGCAGTCACGGTATTGAAGCTGCGGAAGAACTACGCCGTGAAGTGTCTTACGCACTGCATTCCACTACTACCCCGGCTTCGCTCGTGGCACACCTGGCCGACGATTCCTACGCCAGTTTGCTGTGCTCAACCGATCCCGCTGCCGAACTTCGGGCTTTGCGGTCTCGCATCGAGCTACTCCGTCTTCCCGTAAGTGTTACCGTCGGCCAAAGGTTGCCCGGGGAACGATCCCTCCATGCAGCACAACGACGCGCAGGACTGGTTTAGCGTTAAGAACTTCTTTTCAGGAAGCGACGCAACTCAACTCACAACTACGCAGAATGGTTGTGAGCAACCGTCGCTCACTACGCAGAATGGTTACATGTCGACGGTGTGACAATCGGCCCGCAAAATGGCCGTAGAGGAAGTGAGAAGAACGCCCGGCAAAGCATGGTTCACTTGGTAAGGTCGAGGGTTGCATCTCCACTGCGTCCGAGCCGTGGAACAACTTCTTTGTAAAGGGTGATTCCTACGGCTGAGCACTTCGATTTGGTGGTCATTGGTGGTGGTCCTGGTGGCTACGCTGCAGCGCTCTATGGCACGGCTGCCGGTCTCAACGTGGCCATTGTTGAGCGGGACAAGGTAGGCGGTACGTGTCTTCACCGTGGTTGTATTCCGGCGAAGGAGTTTCTCGAAACCGCAGCGGTGTTCCGCACCGTGGCCCATGCGGCAACCTTTGGTGTGAACGCCAGCGCACCACAAATTGATTTCGCCGTAAGCCAAGCTCGTAAGCAAACGGTGGTTGACAACTTGTGGAAGGGCCTCTCCGGTCTCCTCAAAAAGAAAAAAATCACCGTTATCAACGGCACCGGCACCCTGCATCACGGCAACCTCGTGAAGGTTTCTGATGGCAGCGAGCTCAAGGGCACCAACGTGATCCTGGCGGCAGGTTCGGTCCCCCGCACTATTCCCGGCTTTGAACCCAACGGTCGCACTATTTTCACCAGCGACGAATTCCTTGACCTCAGCGTGATGCCAACCTCGGCAGTTGTCATTGGTGCTGGCGCTATTGGTTGCGAGTTCGCGTCGACCATGTGTGATCTTGGAACGCACGTCACCATTCTGGAAGCCATGCCAAAAATGCTTCCCGGATGTGACGTTGATGTGGTTGATGTGGTCGCCAAAGCGTTTAAGAAGCGTGGCATTGAAACCCGCCTAGGCGTGAGTGTCAATGGCCATTCCCCCGATGCCGACGCGATGGGCGCAACCGTGCACTTCGGCGAAGGTGAGTCCCTAAGCGTAGATATGGTTGTGGTTTCCGTCGGACGCAGACCACGAACCGAAGATCTGCTTGCTGAAGGCACTGGCGTGAACCTGACCGAGCGTGGCTTTGTAGCCGTTGATCCCTTCATGCGAACCAGCGCCCCCAACGTGTACGCCGTCGGCGACCTCGTTCCCACCGCAGCTCTGGCCCACATCGGTTACGCCGAAGCCATCGTGGCCATCAAAACCATCATCGGCGAAACCGTTGTCCCCATCGCCTATGACCGGGTCCCCTGGGCCATCTACTGCCATCCCGAAGTTTCTTTTGCCGGTTTCAACGAGGAGCAAGCCAGGGCCCACGGTGCGGCCAACGGCTACGAAGTTGTGGTCAAGAAGGAGCGCTACCTCGGTAACGGACGTGCACAGATCCTGGGCGAAACCGACGGTATGGTGAAAGTCATCGCTCGCAAAAACGCCGATGGTCGCGCTGGTCAAATACTCGGCGTACATATGGTTGGGCCTTGGGTAACCGAGCAGCTTGGCCAGGCATATCTCGCGGTCAACTGGGAAGCTTCAGTCGATGAAGTTGCTCAATTCATCCAACCGCACCCATCACTATCAGAAACATTTGGTGAGGCCATGTTGGCTCTTACCGGGAGAGGATTGAACGGCTGATGTCCGATGTAACCATGCCACAGCTCGGCGAAACTGTCACCGAGGGCACCATCACCAAGTGGTTCAAAAAAGTTGGCGATACCGTCGCTCAAGATGAGTTGCTCTTCGAGGTTTCTACCGACAAGGTTGACTCTGAGGTTTCCTCACCCGCCAGTGGCGTACTGATGGAAATTCGCGTTGCGGAGGGAGACACCGTTGACGTTGGTGCCGTTCTCGCCGTTATCTCTGCCGACGGTGCCGCCGCAAGTGCCGCTCCCGCCCCAGCCGCTCCTGCCCCGGTCGAAGCTCCTGCTGTTGCTCCGGCTGCGGTGGTTGAAGCCCCAGTCGCTCCTCCCGTTGTTGTTGCTGCTCCGGTGGTTGAAGTGCCAGTTGCTGCTCCCGTGGTTGCAGCACCTGCACCCGTCGCTCCCTCAATGCCCGCCGCGCCTGCCGCCCCGGTGTACGCCGCTTCGCCTTCGCTTCCTGCTGATGCTCCAGGGATGGACAAAGTTCTGTCGCCGGTTGTCCGCAAGCTCATCAATGAGAACGGGCTCAACCCAGCCGTCATCCCCGGCACCGGACCTGGCGGACGCATAACCCGTGAAGATGTCTTGAGCGTGCTTGATTCTCAGGGCTCGGCCTCGGCCCCGGCCCCGGCAACTTCGTCAGCCGCCGCACAACAACCGACTGATGTTGGCTCCGCCGTCGCTTCGGTTGTGGCCAACGCTGCGGCAATAGCTGCCCAATCACCCTCTGCCCCACCATCGCCAACCCAGCAAGCCGCCGTGGTTGCCGCCGCCGCTCAGCCCGTTCCGGCTCAATTCATTAACACCCAGCAAGCCCCGTCGGCTGTGCCTGTCGCTCCGTCTGCTGTTCCTGCTGCTCTGCCCGCTGTGTTGCCCGGAGGCCGTGACGAAGTGGTGAAGCTTTCCAACATTCGCCGCCGTACCGGTGAGCACATGGTCATGTCTCTGTCGACGGCACCGCATGCCTTTATTGCGGTCGAGATTGATTACTCAGCCGTCGACAAGGTTCGCAACGCACAGAAGGCTTCGTTCAAAGCTGCTGAGGGTTTCAGCTTGACCTACATGCCGTTCATCGCGCGTGCTGTTGTCGAAGCGGCCAACAAGTTCCCGAACGTGAATGCTTCGGTTGCTGGTGATTCACTGATCCTGCATAAGGCTGTGCACTTAGGAATAGCCGTCGATCTGGACTTCAACGGTCTGATGGTTCCGGTCGTTCGTGAAGCCGACGGAAAACGTATGCGCGCAATTGGTCGTGACATTTCGGATTTGGCTGCCCGTGCTCGAAGTAAGAAGCTCAGCCCCGATGACATCACCGGTGGCACGTTCACGTTGTCCAACGCCGGCCCCTACGGAATTGACCTCATGCAGTCGATTATCAACCAGCCCCAGGTTGGCATTTTGTCCATCACCAGCGTGAAGAAGAAGCCCGTTGTGCTTGAGCTTCCCGATGGCTCCGACACGATCGCGATCCGCCCCATGGGCATGCTCGGTCTTTCGTGGGACCATCGTGCCTTCGACGGAGCGTATGCCGCCAGCTTCCTAGCCGAGATCAAAAGCCAACTCGAAGGCAAAGACTGGTCCAGCGAGCTGTAAACATTTGTGGTTGCCTAATCGGTAGCTCAACCAAACTGGTGGCTCAACAAACGATAGGGAAACGCCCGCTTACCCGGCGGGCGTTTTGTTTTGTGCAGTTAGCCCGTGTCGCCGGTTCAATCGAGATCATCTGAATCGTTCGGGGCATCAAGACCCTCGAAAGCGGGTCTGGGGCTCCACGGAAGATCGAATTCATCCTCAAGTTCGTCGGCATCGTCGAGGTCGTAGATGTCCTTTGCCCCAAGATCACCGGGACGCAACGCAGCAGATTGGCCGGTACGAAGGTATTCGGCCTCACGACTCTTTTTGTTTCCCCAAGCCATAACCTACGTTAACAACTCCTGATTTCTACCGTTTGCAGGCTCTGGACGGCAGGTGACGGAGCAAGCTTGACTTGTAGAACACCGTCGGACTGAGAATCTCCCCACTAGTGCAGGGAAGCGTAAGTCATTGCGTAGTGTTTTGACCTCAGTTGCCAGCACCAACGCGGAAAGCGCCACCAGGACAGTACGCAATGATTTACGCGCACATGCACTAGCACCGCAACTTCAGCGTGCGCCGGTAGGCTTGAGTCATGGCATTGAAGTTTGTGATTATCGGTGGCGGACCCGCAGGCAACCAGGCGGCCACGTATGCCGCACGAATGGGTGCCGAAGTAACGATTGTAGAGCGAGACATCCTGGGCGGCGCGGCGCACCTTTGGGACTGTATTCCTTCCAAGACCATGATTGCTACGGGCGGGGCCATGAGCTTCGCCCGCCGTATCGAAGGTATGGGTCTTGATGAAGTGAAAACCGCCGTCGACACCGAAGGTCTCCGTGATCGGATCGGCGCCATTGTTGACAAATTGCAGTCGACGGCGACCGGACAGCTCGCTAGCCAAGGCATCAAGTTGATCAAAGGCCGAGCCAAAATGCTAAGTGCGCAGGACGTTGAG
>JAYTWN010000283.1:0-8405 GCA_043743435.1 Acidimicrobiia bacterium | reverse complement strand
GTTCGATGTTGAGAGCCATGGCCGACTGTATCTTGCTTCGGCTTCTGGACTGCACCGCGGTCACTCGAAAATGGTTCCGGGATCGCCGGCAGCGACGGTACGTGGTTAGCCAATTGGGTCTTCGACGAGCGCGGCGAGCTGATGGAACGGATCTAGATGGCGCCAAAGCGGGCGTTGGAGGTCTGTTGAGGGAACGAAGTGACGGTTGACCGGCCCAGCGAGGGGGAATTTATGATCCGTTAAGTGGGAGGGCCTTTAACGTAATGAGTTCTGTAATCGAGTGGTGCGCTACTAAGGCGAACCGCCCACAACCCGCACGGAGCATGACCATGGCCCGCATCCTCGTCACCGAAACCATCGCCGATAAGGGCCTTGAACAACTACGTAAGGCGGGGCACACCGTCGACGTGCAGGAAGGCCTCTCGCCGGCCGAACTGCTGGTGGCCATCAAAGGTGCCCATGCGTTGATCATTCGCTCCGCCACAAAGGTCATCGCTGAGGTACTTGAAGCCGCCGACGAGCTGATCGTGGTTGGTCGTGCGGGCATCGGTCTGGACAATGTCGACGTGCCTGCGGCAACCCGCAAAGGCGTGATGGTGGTGAACGCTCCACAGTCGAACGTAATTTCTGCCGCCGAGCAAGCCATGGCTCTTCTTTTGGCCACCGCTCGCAACGTACCCCAAGCCCATGCAGCACTGAAGAACGGTAAGTGGGAACGTTCGAAGTGGGAAGGCGTTGAGCTGTTCGGGAAAACCGTTGGCATTGTTGGTCTCGGCCGCGTTGGTGCCATCGTAGCCAAGCAGTGTGCTGGATTTGCAATGCGCGTGGTCGCTTTCGATCCGTTCATCACCGCTGAGCGTGCCGAAGCTATGGGTGCAGAGCTTCTCAGTCTCGAAGATGTTATGCGTACATCGGATTTTATTTCTGTTCACCTACCCAAAACCAAAGAGACCAACGGTATTATTGGGGCAGCCATGTTCGCCCTGGCCAAGCAGGATCTGCGCATCATCAACACCTCGCGTGGCGGAATCGTCGACGAAACAGCATTGTTTGATGCCATCACCAGCGGCCAAATTGCTGGCGCTGGGCTTGACGTATTTGTGGAAGAACCCTGCGTTGATTCACCGTTGTTCACGCTGCCATCGGTTGTGGTTACCCCGCACCTTGGTGCCTCAACCCGTGAAGCCCAAGACAAGGCGGGCGACACCATTGCTGAAATGGTTCAGTTGGCGTTGGCGAACGAATTTGTCCCATTTGCTGTGAACGTTGACGCTGCCGAAGCTGCTGCGACCGTGCGTCCGTACCTGCCCCTAGCCGAGCGGATGGGTCGCCTCATTGCTGGCCTTTGCGGTGGAACCCCAGCCACGCTTGAGGTCACCATTGCTGGTCAGATCGCCGATTACGACAGTCGTTTGCTTCGCCTTTCCGTGCTGAAGGGCCTGCTCGGCTACGACAACCCCATCCCGGTTACTTTCGTTAATGCTCCACAAATTGCCCAAGAGCGTGCGCTGGTTGTTTCGCACACCAAGACCTCGCAATCTGAGGATTATCGCAACAAAATCACGCTGCGTTCTTCCTGTGGGCACTCCATTGCTGGCACCCTTGCGGGATTGCGTGGGGAGCCAAGAATTGTGATGGTTGATGATCATGCCGTGGAAGTTCCACCATCGCGGCACCTGCTCGTCGTCCGCAATGATGACCGGCCAGGCATGATTGGGGTGGTGGGCACCACGCTTGCCAAACACAACGTGAACATATCAAACATGGCGTTGGGTAAAGCACCGAACGGAAGTGCCGCTCTCATGGTGCTCGACACGGAGGGTGCTGTACCGGCTGAATGTATTGAAGAGTTGCGTGCCGCTCCTGGAATCAGCGGAGTAAACCCCATCGACGAAGCATAGAAAGCCGTTTGCGTGGCCGCTCGCCGCCTTTTTGGCTCTGTCCTCGACATCGGGGTTTCGTTTGACTTGCCGGTTTGGTCGTGATCTCAGCGTTTTGATTTTGACGATGCGCTTCGGCCTTTTCGAGCAGCGGGTGGGGGACGTCGGCTTCCGTGTTGTTCTACGATGCCCGCTGCGACCCCTGAGCGATGAGCGGCCTTTTTGATGGTGTCGATTTGGGCCCATGCGTAAGCGACGGCATCGGCATGGTTCACGATTGGCGACGGATAATCAGCGGGCGCTCCCCAAAACGTATCGTTGAGAAGCCACGGTTGGTGCACCGATCCATCAGTAACACCGCGTAGTTCGGGAACCCAAAGCCGCACGAAATCACCATTGGGATCATGATCGAGTCCCTGTTTAATGGGGTCATAGATGCGAATGGTATTGATACCCGTAGTGCCACTTTGCATTTGAATTTGCGGATAGTGAATTCCTGGCTCGTAGTCAATAAAGGCGCGAGCCAAATAGTGCGCGGTTGCTCTCCAATCAATCCATAAGTCATACGATGCAAACGACACAAGCATCGCGCGCATACGAAAATTGATCCAACCGGTTTCGTTGAGTGAACGCATACACGCATCAACCATGGGATACCCCGTGGTGCCAGTTGTCCACGCTTTGAACCGCTTCGCGCCTAACTCGTTGGTCGATGGATCAAGCCGCAAACGATCGAATGCAGCTATGTAACTTCGCAGCTCAAGATTGGGCTGATCCTCAAGCTTCTGAATGAAATGCGACCGCCAGTGCAACCGCTCTGAGAACGCCTTGAGCGAAAACTTCTTTGATGGTCCAGGTGATGGCGTTCCTACTGCGCGGCTGGTTCGGGCTAAGACTTCGCGGAGCGAAATTGTGCCGTAGGTGAGATGGGCGCTTATGCGAGAGCATCCGTCTTGTGCGGTAATGGGGGAGGAGAGGCGCTTTTCGTATCCGATGCAGCGTGTGTCGAGGAACGATTGCAACGTTGCGCGAGCGGCGCGTTCGCCCGCAGCGTGGGATCCAGCGCAGGGCTGAGGTGCCAGGCCCAGTTCGCCAGCCGACGGTATGGGGCCAAGCTCAAAGGGAGTTCCATCAGCCTTGGTTGGCGCTCGTAGATGGGTTGGGGGAGGAAGTATCGGTTGGGACATTCGTCCTTTGGCGATGGCCGACCAGTCATCACGGCTTCCCAGGCGGCGAACGACAAAGTCTCGGGGGATTTCGGTGAAACCAATTCCGGCACTTCTTGCCCAAGCCAGCACACGCTTGTCGCGTTGGTAGGTCCAGTCGTTTCCGGTTTCTTCATAGGCCCACAGATGATTAATCCGATTGGGCAATGCCGTGGTCAAACGCTTGAGAACATTCACCACATCACCACTTCGCACTAGTAGCGGGCTGCCAAGTTTGTCGAGCGAATCCCTAAGCTCACGTAACGAACTAGCAAGGTACTCCCAATGTTGTGCCGCGGCATCGGGCTGCCCCCACAGTTCAGGCTCCACAACGTAGAGCGGCAAGACCGGGCCCAATGCGGCCGCTCTGGTTAACGGCTCGTGGTCCCGAGTTCGTAGATCTCGTTTGAACCAAACGACCTGAATGTCCGCCGCTCCCATACCTCCACCACGATACTCAGAACATCATCGCTACCGGCAACTTCGGCAACCCCGGCAACCCCGGCAACCCCGGCAACCCCGGCAACCCCGGCAACAGTGGCAACCCCGGCAACAGTGGCAACCCCGGCAACAGTGGCAAACCCCGGCAACAGTGGCAAACCCCATGGACCTCGTAGCGCTCAGACGAGCCGTTACAGATTCGGTTATGCGGCGGAGCGGACAGTGGAACGGGCGGTGGGGTCAACTGAGCGGGCCACCCGGATAGCAATTACTAGGGCAACGCAACCGCATGCGAGAGCGAGGGCATTTGACCAACGGTACCCATTAGCGATGGCCGCTCGAAGTTCGGGGTCTATGTTCGCAACCTTCTCGCCGCGCAACAGCGGTCGCAGGGCATCAAGGTTGTCAATTCGCCGACCAGCAATACCGAGAAGTACTCCGCCCGCTGTTGCGATTCCGACAACCCCGCCGAGGTTGCGAACAAAATAGTGCGAGGAAGTTGTTCGACCCATCTCGTCGGCAGGAGAGATCTTTTGCAGAAGGGTCAGACCAGCGTTGGTGGTTGCGCCAATCCCCAGCCCTTGACAGAGTGAAATGAGGGCTACGAGCCAAATCGGGGTCGACGTCGAATAGGTAAGTGCACCTAGTAGTAACGGTGGGATGGAAATGATGATGCCACCAACAATCACGGTCGTTTCGTGCACTCGATCAAGGAGACGGCTGGCAATGATCGAGGCACACGTCCACCCAAAGGCCATGAACGTAACCGAAAATGCACCCTGCCACTCCGAACCTCCGAGCCCAGCGACCACAAACAACGGCACGAAGGATTCGACAGAAATCCCACCGAGAAACAGGACAAACACCGCAATGTTGATTCCACCGATTGGCATGGTGGTTAGGTACCGTTGGTCCATCGCTGGATCGGTGGCTCGCCCCAAATGCCGCCACGCCAAAGCCCCCAACGCAATTGCTAAGCCCACAGAGGGAATCGTCCAACGGCCATGGTTTGAAACGCCTAGTAACAGTACGGTGGTTACTGCACCAATGAGTGCGAGTCCGCGGGCATCAAAGTGAACCTTTGCGCCTTCACGGGGTCCGGGGAGCCGGTTCCAACCAATCACCGCCGCAAACAGGGTGAGCGGAACGTTAACGGCAAACACGGAACGCCAACCCAGTGAAGACTTGAGCAGCAGCGCTGCCACCGCAGGCCCCGCAAAGCTCATGACGCCCCAAATCAGGGAGTTCGCGGCAAAAGCTCTTGAACGCAAATGCGGTGGCACGCTGATGCCGATAGCTGCAAGCGCCACAGCCATAATCATGCCGCCGCCAACCCCTTGAAAGAGCCGGGCCACAATCAGCAGTCTCATGCTTGGAGCAACGGTGCATGCCAAACTCGCTACCAGAAACAACACAAGGGTGGCGCGGTAGGTTCGTCGAAGCCCCCACCCATCAATCAAGCTTCCCGCAGCCAGCGAGGCGACGGAAAGGGTTAGGGCGAACGCCGTGAACACCCAGGGAAGCAGATCTACATCGCCAAGGGAGCCACTGATCTTGTTTCCAGCGACGGTGATTCCCAAGCCGTCGAATGCCGCGAGGCTAATGGCGGTGAGTGTTGAAAGAGTGATCGATCGCAACTCCGGACCCATAACCGAAGTGACGTGGGAAAGTTCAACGCTGGAAGCTGATTGGTTGATTTGCGCCAGCGAATTTCCCATGCCCTTCCAACGTAGGCGAGGATTCCTTCTTCCTTGTCATCGGGTTTCGTTGTCATCGGGTTTCGTTGTTTTCTTCCTCCGGTGTCATTGGGCTTCGTGGTCGCCGTGGGGCTGGTGAATGTGGGGCTGGTGAATGTGGGCAGGTGAACGTGGGGCTACTGAATGAGAACGCGGTTGCGGCCGGATTGCTTTGCTTGGTAAAGGTTGCGATCTGCTCTGGCGAGGGCTCGTGCGCCGGGTTCCAAAAGCAAGTCGCCGATGGTGGCCCCAATGCTCACGCTAATACCAACATCGAGGAATTCAGACTGAACAGTGGCGCGGATGCTCTGGGAAACTTCGGCTAGCTCCGACACTGGCACTTCATCGAGCAGAATGACAAATTCGTCGCCACCGATTCGGGCGACCAAATCGCGCTCACGAGTGCAACGTCGCAATACTTCAGCGATTCGTAGAAGTACCTCGTCGCCCGCAGCATGTCCGTGTGTGTCATTGACAACCTTGAAGTAGTCAAGGTCGAGATAGATGATGCCAACTTCGCGTTCGTCTTCCAGGGCTTTTTCTACGGCGAATCGATTGGCCAGTCCGGTTAGGGAATCAGTGACCACTTGAACCGAAAGTCCAGCGTTGGCCCGCTGCAAATCTGCCACGAGTTGTTCGTTAGTGAAGAGGAGTTCGATGTTTTTTCGTAATGGTTGATAGACGGTTTCAATCAACGGGCAGAGGGAGAAGAACACGGCCAAGGCCGAAAGAGCCTGAATTACTACGGATAGGTCAGATACGACGCTAAGGGTGAACACGGACGCAACGATGGCAATGGCCAAGACGGCATAGCTAGTGAGTCGATCCGCAGCAAACATGATGATAAGGACAATGGTGCTAATTGCTACGGTGACCACTTCAAGAGCAGCTTGGCGCGAGTTCGCCGGAGGATGAAAAGCAGAAGGCATAGCAATCATGGCGCCTGCAGCAATCCCAGCCACCCCCCTGAATCGCCACAGGGTGATCGTGTTGTTGCGCAACTGTTTTCGGCACCACAACGCTGCGCCCGCGGTAGTGCAGGCAGCGGTTGAGGCCCAAAGGAGTTCAAGTGCGTGGAGTTGTAGGCTGTGAAGGGTCAGGAAGGATACAAAGGCAGCCAGCGGACCGCCGATTAGCGTACGAAACGATTGCTCGGCCGCTCGATTCAGCAATTCCTTTCTGACCTGTTCTTCGTGCATCCTTTCCACAAGTTGAGTATCGGCTCAGCTTCTCGGGATTTGATCCCCAATATTGATGGGATTGAAGGTGGCTTCTAATCCAACTGGGAACCGAGGTTCACTTCGGTGTCTTGGAGATGATTTGCGGGGATGCACTAGCTTCGAAGCGTGCGTTTTAGACTTGTAGCATCGGATCTTGACGGCACTTTGCTACGGAACGATGACACGCTGAGCCCTCGTACCAGAGCAGCCATCGATCGAGTAGTCGAGCGTTCCATTTTTGTCATGGCCACGGGCCGTCCTCCGCGGTGGGTCCACCCAGTTGCGGAACTGCTTGGGCATCGGGGATTAGCGGTGTGTTCCAACGGTGCGGTGATTATGGATCTGACCGATGAGTCCATTGTGGATGCGCAGCTGCTGCAGCCCAGTCACGCACGTGCGGCCGTTGCCGTGATTCAGTCGTTGTTACCGGGTGCAGGGATCGCTGTAGATCGGCTGAGTGGATTCGGGCATGATCCCGGCTATAGATCTGCGTACACGATGCCAAAAGGTGCCCGGGTTGCCCCGATCGATGAATTGATTGCCGACGAACCCATGCTCAAAGTGCTGTTCCGCCACCCGGAAATGGATACCAATATTTTGGCGGCGTTGGTTGCGGCAATTGGTGATGGAGGATCCGTGACCTACGGTGCTGTAGGCCCAACGAGCGGCATGGGTGCATCGGCCTACGACTCCACGTCACCACTTTCACTGGGCAATACGCTGATCGAGATTCAGGCGCCGGGAGTAACGAAGGCCGCTGCCTTAGCCCGCGTGTGTGACCGTTTCAATATTGATTACGCCTCGACGATTGCCTTTGGTGACATGCCCAATGACATCGAAATGCTCAGTTGGGTCTCCCACGGCGTTGCGATGTCCAATGCTCATATCGACGTAAAAGCGGTCGCTAACGAAATTACTGCCTCCAACGACGAGGACGGTGTGGCCGCCATCTTGGAGCGCGAACTCGCTGATTAGGTCCTCGCGGCCGTACACGGGCCGGGATTATTGAAAGTGTTTGCGTTCGGTTTTTTCGATTGAACTTGTGGGGCTGAGACGCAGTCTGTTTTGTTTGCGTAAACATCGCTTGACGTCAGATTGAAACAGAGTGGTTTGAGGATGCGTAAGCGGATGTTTACGATGCAAAAAGCAACTCAACCTTCGCCGCCATCCCCGTTTTCGGAGATGACTGCCAACGATTTTCCTTTCAGTCCTCAATGGAGCCGAGGATTCGGGTGCGCCCGAAGCAGTCCGAAGAAACTAAGCGGCCGCGCCGGTAGGCGGAATTGAGAGCTGCGTGTTTTGCGGGTCGGCTGACGCCGTTTCGAAAAGCATTGTTCTCTGCTTGATTGAGCCCTCTCCTATCGGCTTGTGTCTAAGCGGTAGGTGCCCAGGCGGGGCGGCGGGATTCGAAGCTGGTGATGTCGGCATCGTGGCGTAGGGAGAGGCCGATGTCGTCGAGGCCGTTGAGGAGGCGGTAGTGGGTGTGATCGTCGAGCGGGAAGCTGGCTTCGAGACCGATCTTCGGTGCACTTAGGGTTCGGCGCTCCACGTCGATGGTGATTTCCAGGGTCGGATCGGCTTCAACGGCGCGAAGTAGATGTTCGGCGACGTCGGCGGGGAGCTGCACCGGGAGCAAACCAACTTTGGTGGCGTTGTTTCGGAAAATGTCGCCAAACCGTGGGGAGACAACGGCCTTGAATCCGTAGTCTTCCAACGCCCAGACGGCGTGCTCACGTGAAGAACCCGTCCCAAAGTTTGGTCCGGCGATGAGGATGTTGGCACCGGCGTACTGGGCCTGGTTGAGCACGAAATTGCGGTCATCGCGCCATTCGGAGAAGAGGCCTTTGCCAAAGCCGGTTCGCTCGATGCGCTTGAGCCAATCGGAAGGAATGATCTGGTAGGTGTCGACGTCGGACCGATCGA
>JAYTWN010000282.1:0-3354 GCA_043743435.1 Acidimicrobiia bacterium | reverse complement strand
GCGAGTAGCTCTTCTCAGACACGACTGGCTTGAGGATGATGTCGCGAGGATCTTTCATGATCAGCCTTTCTCATCTGCATCTGATGGTGAGGCACCGGGAACGGTTGCCGTGGTGAACACAATGACGTCATTGACGAGCACGTCGTAGGCGTTGAGTTCCCCGAGTTCGATGAGCTGCACGTTGGGCAGGTTTCCGAAGCTGCGAGCGGCCACTACGTCGGCAACATTGCCACCGTCAAGAACCATAAGAACTTTGCCTTCGAGGCCCAGGGCGGCAGCTGACTTGAGCGCATCCTTAGTCTTTGGGGCGGAAAAGTTCCACTCGTTTACAACTACGACCTTGCCATCGGTTGCACGGTCAGACAGTGCAGAGCGAAGGGCAAGGTTGATCATCTTTTTCGGGGTGCGCTGCGAGTAGTTCCGTGGCTGAGGGCCCATGGCCACACCGCCGCCGATCCACTGTGGCCCACGCATGGAACCCTGACGAGAAGTACCGCCACCCTTTTGATTACGGGACTTACGTCCCGAGCGGGATACTTCCGAGCGAGTTTGCGTGGCGTGAGTGCCTGAGCGTCGGGCGGCCAGCTGGGCTGTTACCACTTGGTGCATGCACGGGATATTTGGCGTGATGCCAAACCAGTGCTCATCAAGGACAAGCTCACCGGCTGCGGCGCCTGCCGGAGTCTTAATGGTGATCGAAGGCATTAGTTTTTGCCTTTCTTAACAGAGGCCTTGATGATGACTTGCGAACCCTTTGGGCCGGGGATTGCTCCGCGGACCAGAAGAACTTCACGCTCAGCATCAGCTCGGATGACCAGGAGGTTTTGCGTGGTGGTGGTGATTCCGCCGTCGCGGCCTGACATCTTCATGCCCTTGAATACACGGCCTGGCGTAGCGCAAGCGCCGATGGAGCCAGGGGTACGGTGGGTTCGGTGGGCACCGTGGGATGCGCGGTGACCCGAGAAGTTGTGGCGCTGCATGGTTCCAGTGAAACCACGGCCTTTCGACACACCCGTGATGTCTACGTAGTCGCCAGCGGCAAGGATGTCGACGCCAAATTCTTGGCCAACAGTCCAAGCGCCAGCGTCGTCGACGCGGAACTCGAGGAGCTCTTTACCAGGGGCAACGCCCGCTTTGGCAAAGTGTCCGGTTTCTGGGGAATTGACGCGGCTCGCCTTGACGGTGCCGTAGGTGACCTGGATGGCGGCATAACCGTCATTTTCCGGGGTCTTCACCTGTACGACGCGCGCCGGGGCAACCTTGACGACGGTGACCGGCACGACATTGTTCTGGTCATCCCAGAGCTGTGTCATGCCGACTTTCTCGCCGACGATCGCTTTATTGGCCATGTTCGTCTCTCAAAATTCGTGGAGGGCGTAAGTGCTTGCAGTACTTGTGGTGTTCCGAAGTACTTGATTTTGCGACTGTGTTGCGGATTTGGAGTTTCAGGTACTGTTTTTCGGAGCGCCCCGAGCTTGCAGTTGGAACGAGCTGGTGAACAACTCTTTCGGCACGCAAACGCCCCGCCGATCAAAGATCTGCGAGGCGCACTCTGGGATTGCCACACCGTTCCCACCGCTTTGAACGGAGGGCGTGTGCGGACTTCGACTGTGTTGCACTACCGATTGAAACCGATACAGCTGAAGTTTTGGAGAAACGCAGATGCGTCTTTCCGAGCCCGAAGACTGTAGCACGACGGTTCCACCCGGATTTCACGAACCTTGGCGGAGCCAGCTGCCGCCAAATGTCACAGTCCAGGCGGAGCTCGGCCTGACGATGAATCTTAAGGCAAATGGCTTGCCGGTTGAAAGGACGATCTCGCCATCGATAGCGATTGCGGTTGCTACTGCTTCGAGTGTCAAGAAGTTGGATGGTGCAACCGTTGCGATACTCGCCATAAGGGGCACGACGATGCGCGGGTCGATCGTGACAATGTTCGGAGGAAGCCTCTCGAGATCGCCATTCAACCTGGCCTGGGCTCCTGTGGCGAGTTTGCGAAACTCTCGGCTCAGAACGCCGCCTTCATTGGCGGCGATCGCGCGGGCAAGGCGGAAATACCAGCTAGAGGTTACGACCAAGCCTTCGGCCAGGGTCGTTATCTGCAACGGCGCCGTTCCGGTGAGGACGCGGAAGAGAATTTGGTCGTCGATGACCAGCACAGGTCAATCGGCGAGGTCCCGATCGGACTCGCCAACTCTTTGAAGTGCGGCGGCTAGCTCTCCGCTGGCGAGTGCCCACTCGGCGAATGCAACAAGCTCAGGCTCCACCGGCTCGATTGCGGGAGGACCGACCAAGAGAATTCCGACCACTTCCCGGGCGCACTCCGCTGCGCGTGCCACTTGTGGGGGAAGCGTGCGAACATCTACTGCCATGGACTCAATGGTAACGAAGGCACGTTGCAGGAAGCGCATAACTGCTGAATCGTTCCGTGCAGGCGAGGATCAGGCGGTGATGTTCACCGAGGGCGGACGTAAACGGTTTCTTGCCGCCTTTGAAACCCGCATGCTTGAATCCTTTAGCCATACCCCGAGCGACGTTGATCGCTAAGCCCAGGCGTTCAAGCGTGAGCGGCGGTGTAAACGGGGTTGTAAGCCGCTTGTTGAACGACGTTGATCGCTTAGCCCCCGTGTTCAAGGGCTCGTTGACTTAAGCGACACTCAGTAGTTACGGTCCGAGTAGTGCTGCGGGGACGACTGCTATTCCATCTCGGCGACGGTATGCCTCTGAACCAGTTGTGACCACTATGGCGTCGGCGAGCTGGGTTCCAAGACGTTCGCTGAGCCAGCGAAGATGCTTCACATCCTCATCACCCACCGAGGCACCGAGCTTTGTTTCGATTGCCACGATCCGGCGGTCGGTACCCTCCACGATCACGTCGATTTCATGTGTCCCATCCTGAGTGCGGAGGTGATGGCAGACCGCACCAGAACGCTGGGCGTAGACGCGGGCACACAAAACGACCAATGACTCAAACAGCTGCCCGAGCAGCAGGCCATCTTTTTGCTTAGGTGACCCGGCGGAGTCCAGCATCAGAAGGCCGCTCGCCGACACACCGAGAATGCGAGCAGCAAGCGCCGGATCTGCCAGGTGGTGCTTCGGTTTTTGAACAAGGCGCCGAAATTGGTTTTGCGTGGGAATCCAGCCGTTTAATGGCTCCAAAAGCCACAGCTTCGTAAGCACGTCTCTGTACACCGCAGTGGTTGTTTGCGCGGGTTTGTCCGATTCACCAGGCGTGGCGGCGTCAATGATTGTGTTGTAAGAGGCCGTTGTTGCGGTTGCCGCGGCATAAGCAGATAGCCAGCTACGCAGTGTTGCAGGACGATTGATGCGATGTCCCTGTTCCTCGAAGTCAAC
>JAYTWN010000281.1:0-3721 GCA_043743435.1 Acidimicrobiia bacterium | reverse complement strand
TCCGCCACCACTGCGGGGAGTGCCAGCAACAGAAGTCCCACTCCCAAAATGGCTCCAGCGCAATTGGAATCTCCTCACCGAGTTCGCGCGTGGTGGCTGGCATGACCACACCGATTTGTCCGCCAGGTTTCAGGAAGTCAAGGAGGTAGCCAAGGTACAGATCCGCCGTGCCGAAGTACTGGTACGCGTCGAAGCTCACGATCGCATCGAAGAACCCAGCAGCGAAGGGCAGCGTATGTGCTTCCGCATAAATCGGCGTCACAAGGTCACTGACACCGGCCTCGAAAATGCGTTTCTGATTCTCCGCCGCAGGTATCCACAAGTCTGTGGCCCAAATCTTCGCGCCAAATTCCCGGGCGAGAAAGATTGAACTCATGGCCTTGCCGCAACCAAGATCGAGCACGTTCATGCCGGGTTTGATGTTCATGATTTCGGTAAGAGACTCGGTCAACCAAAGCGCGTTTGGTCCCATCTGGTTCTCGATAACCCAGCTCGGCTCGTAGCCGTTTGAACGAACGTAACGGTTGTGGTGAAGAGCGGGAGGAGTCATCTCGCAAATTCCTTTGAGTGTCGTTTCCGATACGGAACAGCTTGCCTCGTTAACAAACAGTTTGCTCAGGATTTTCCGTGATGTGACAGCTAGTCGGCGGCGCCTCGCACCAGCCCATACTCAACATCACCCTGATCGCTACCGCCGATCTCCTCCGGCCAGTCCGTAACTGCGCTCCGTACACCCGGATCTTCACTTCGGTCGGGCTACGTGTGAAAATCGTAGAGTGATGACGCAGCCAACTATTCCACCTGATGTGGTGAGATTCGTCCGGAAGGCTTGTGCGTCATTGCCAGAAGCAACCGATGAGGAGGTTCGTGGCCGGGTTGTTTTCAAAATCAGACAACGGGTATTTCTCAATCCTCTGGCCGTTGAGGACCCCACCAAACAAAGGGTTTCGATCGTCTCGCTCAAGGTTGAGCCAAGCGAACTGGTGGCACTCATTGCTAACGGGCACCCATACTTTCGGCTTGGATCATCGCGGGCGGCCGCCTGGGTCGGAGTCGTAATCGACCAAGACACCGGCTGGTTCGAACTTCAGGAACTCGCAACCGATAGCTACTGCTTTGCGGCTCCCAAGCGGCTCGCGGATCTGATCAAACGCAACAGCCTGGCTGCCGAGGAAGGGATCGGTAACGCAAGACGCCAAGGGTGGGAGGCGGATGCTGAACGGATCGGCGCTGAGCCCTTGTACGTAGAATCTGATGCGTGGTTGTCTTTTGGTAAGGACCAGAACACGCAATCCGAGGAGTGACCTTACGGCAGCAATTGTGTCGAATCACAGCGAGGCCAGAATGAATCGGGTGTCGCCGGTTTGGTTCGTTGTTGGAAGGTCTATTCGAAAGCAGGCGAGGTTGGATCGGTGCCGGTGGACGGAGACGAAGGCAATCTCGTTGGAGATGGTCAACATTCTTCTCCCTTCGCACACCCGCTGCACCCCCGTCGCACGCGAAGACCGAGTCCCTTCCCCTTCCCAACACGTTGGAACAACCTTCAGCTCATGTATTCGGGGTTTTCGATGCCAATACAGAGAACGGGCTCCGGGTTTCAACTGCCGACGGCTACGCAATCGGTTCAGCTCCGGCCTTACCACCGACCTATAACCCGGGTGGTCCAACCACGGTGATTGACCGTATCTGCGGAGGTAATCGTCGAGCGGTCCTTGGTTTCGCATTGCTAGAAGCGGCACGAAGAGGTGATGTTCAGGTGATTGTGGTTGTTGATCGCGCCGACCAGGAATTGACCAACATCGTCAACGACATGGGAGCGACACAACCGGTGAACCTTTGGCGGAGCTTGTCGTTGGAGTCGTAAACCAAACCTGAACTGGCAGAAACGCATCGGGAAACGCGCACTACATGGTTCAGGCGCACCGATTCCTGAACGGGCGTTGAGCGAGTCCACGACGGGAGATGATCACGCCATCGAGTGAACCCGTGAGGTGTGGGTCGGCGTCTTGATCGGCTCGCTCGGACGGCGAAATCTGCGCCAATCGTGACTACTTGAAGAGCGCCAAGTTCGCCATCCCCGAAAACGGGGCAACCGCTCAGCAGCAAAGTCGCGCAGCATGTCTGCAACTTGTCTGGTTTTTGGAACTAGTCTGAGAGACACACTCGCTGGGCATGAGCTCGGCCCTTTGCCTAGGAGCGCTTCATGGCTAACAAGATCAAGGTTGTAACCCCCGTCGTTGAGATGGACGGCGATGAAATGACCCGCATCATCTGGCAGTTCATCAAGGACAAGCTAATCCTCCCGTACCTCGACATCGACCTGTTGTACTACGACCTCAGCATCGAAAAGCGAGATGAGACCGACGACCAAATCACTATCGACTCCGCCAACGCCACGAAGAAATACGGCGTGGCAGTGAAGTGCGCAACCATCACCCCCGATGAGCAGCGCGTTGAGGAATTCGGCCTCAAGAAGATGTGGAAGTCACCAAACGGCACCATCCGCAACATCCTTGGCGGTGTTATCTTCCGTGAGCCGATTGTGATCTCGAACATTCCACGCCTTGTTCCCGGCTGGACCAAGCCCATCGTGATCGGTCGTCACGCTCATGGCGATCAGTACAAGGCCACCGACTTCAAAGTGCCCGGCGAAGGCACTGTAACCATGACCTACACGCCAAAAGACGGCAGTGCCCCGGTTGAAATGAAAATCTCCGACTTCGGTGCCGACGGTGGAGTGGTCATGGGCATGTACAACTACAACGACTCAATCCGCGACTTTGCTCGTGCGTCGCTTCGCTACGGGCTTGACCGCAACATGCCGGTCTACCTCTCAACCAAAAACACCATCTTGAAGGCTTACGACGGCCAGTTCAAAGACCTGTTCCAAGAGGTCTATGAAACCGAGTACAAAGCTGACATGGACAAGGCTGGCCTCACCTACGAGCATCGTCTCATTGACGACATGGTGGCATGCGCGATGAAGTGGGAAGGCGGCTACGTTTGGGCTTGCAAAAACTATGATGGCGACGTGCAATCCGACACCGTGGCACAGGGTTACGGCTCACTTGGCCTCATGACAAGCGTACTTATGACTCCCGATGGCAAGACCGTTGAAGCTGAAGCTGCACACGGCACTGTGACCCGTCACTACCGCGAACACCAAAAGGGCAATAAGACCTCGACGAACCCAATTGCCTCGATCTACGCCTGGACCCAAGGGTTGGCCTACCGCGGCAAAATGGACAGCACCCCAGAAGTCACCGCCTTCGCCGAAGCACTCGAGCAAGTGTGTGTATCCACGGTTGAATCCGGCAAGATGACCAAGGACCTCTCGTTGCTCATTTCCCGTGACGCCCCTTGGCTGACCACTGAGGACTTCCTCGACGCCCTGGATACCAACCTGCAAGCGAAACTTGGCTAATCGACACGAAACGTCGCTGTCGTTAAGTCGGCATAAGAAGCGGGCCCGTCATTCGGCGGGCCCGTTATTTCGTTCCGCCTTGTTCTGGTTGTTCATCCTCACCCTGCTGGCGATACTGGGGGCGACCGGATTTCGGCACTACCTTCATCAAGCGCGCCGAGCCGAAGCGTGGCGCAAAGTTGGCTCCTGCAAAGCGGTTGGCGATTCACCCACGGTGAACTGCACCGGGGTCACACTCACTACCATCACCCTGCCTCCATCTCTTGGCGTTTGTAGAGCTCTCAATCCCTGCGAAGC
>JAYTWN010000280.1:0-6099 GCA_043743435.1 Acidimicrobiia bacterium | reverse complement strand
GCCGAGCATGTGGTCATCGTGATTGGTACGCCGGTCGATGAGCATCTCAACCCTGATGCACGTGCGGTTCCCGACGCCGTTCGTGCCTTGGTTCCGCACTTGCGCGATGGTCAACTGATCGTGCTCCGGTCGACGGTTTACCCCGGGGTAACTGCTGTGGTGGAGCGAGAACTTCACGCCGCTGGCCTTAGGGTTGATGTGGCATTCTGCCCGGAGCGTATCGCCGAAGGTATGGCCATGACGGAGCTGTTCACGCTTCCCCAAATCATAAGTGGACGTAACGAAGCAACACTTGAACGTGCGCACAAGCTTTTCAGTGCACTTACGAAGCAAACGGTGCGGTTGGAACCCGAAGAAGCAGAACTAGCCAAGCTGTTTACCAACACGTGGCGGTACATCAAGTTTGCGGCAGCCAACCAATTGTTCATGATGGCCAATGACTTTGGTCTCGACTTTGAACGAATCCGATCGGCACTGGCCTTTGACTATCCCCGGGCCAAAGACATTCCCCGAGCTGGCTTTGCTGCCGGACCGTGCCTGTTCAAAGACACCATGCAGTTAGCCGCATTCAACGACAACAAGTTCGTCCTCGGGCATTCAGCCATGTTGGTCAACGAAGGTATGCCGTTGTACGTGGTGTCCAAAATGGAAGAGCGGTTTCCTGATTTGGCCAACATGACGGTAGGCATTCTAGGTATGGCGTTTAAGGCCGAATCCGATGACACCAGGTCCAGCCTCTCCTACAAGCTACGCCGCATTCTGCGGTTCAAAGCTGCCAACGTGATCTGCGCCGATCCTTACGTAGTGACTGATCCGAATCTCACGGCTCACGATGAGGTGTTGGCCAACGCCGATATCTTGGTGGTCGGAGCACCGCATGAGAACTACCGCGATCTCGTTACCGACAAGCCCGTAATCGATGTGTGGGGAATCACGGGGCGAGGCGTTCGTGTCTAGTGTAGTGTTTTCGCCTGGGCCCTTCACCTCGGTGCTTTCATGACCCGAGTCCATCGCCGTTCCAGTGACCCGGTGGTAGCTGGCGAGCGGGAGGCGGCCGGCGAAGCGCCCCGCGTTTCCATTGTGGTTACCGTTTATAACGAGGGCGACACCATCATCGAATGCCTTGACCGTATCTTTGAAGCGGTGCGCCTGCCGTGTGAAGTGCTGGTGGTTTTCGATACCGCCGAAGATACAACTGCTCCGTACGCATATGACTATGCCGTACGTGACCCACGGGTGATCCCCACCCTCAACACCTATGGCCGAGGCCCGGCGTACGCAATCCGATTCGGAATCGATCACGCTACGGCTCCCGTCGTTGTGGTTACCATGGCCGACGGCTGCGACGACCCCACCCAAATTGATCCACTTACAAAGCTGGTGGAACGCGGTGTAGTAGTTGCTGCAGCTTCGCGGTACATGCGTGGCGGACAACAGGTTGGTGGGCCCTGGTTCAAATCTGGCTTGTCCCGCCTTGCGGGTAGATCGCTCCACGTGTTCGCCCGCGTGGGCACCAACGATGCAACGAACTCGTTCAAAGCGTACGACGCCGATTTTGTTCGGGCCGTTGGTATTGAATCTGATGCCGGATTTGAAGTCGGTCTCGAGTTGGTGGCGAAAGCCCGACGTTACCGCCAGCCCGTTGCCGAGCTACCCACTATTTGGCTTGATCGGGCCTTTGGTGTTTCGAATTTTAAGTTGGCCAAATGGTTGCCCAAATATCTGCGCTGGTACGGCTTTGCCTTCGGGCCGAAACTTGCGCTCCCTTCCCATTCTGCGGTCCCCCAAAAGAAGTCTCTAGAAAGTACGTATACAGATGTCTGATGAATTAAAAGTTCTCGTAACCGGATCAGCCGGATTTATTGGTGGCTACATCGTGGAAGAGCTTCTCTCCCGCGGCCACATTGTTGTAGGCATCGACAATTACTCCAAATACGGCAAGGTCACCAAGAGCTACGACGATCATCCGAACTACCAATTCCACGAAGGTGACTGCACCGACGTTGCCCTCATGACCGAACTTGCTTCAGACTGCGATCACTTCATCGCTGGCGCTGCACTCATTGGTGGTATCTCGTATTTTCATGCGTACGCGTACGATCTTCTGGCCACCAACGAGCGCATCATGGCAGCCTCCTGTGACGCTGCGCTAAAAGCGTTCGCCGGTGGCAAAGGTCGGTTGAAGAAGGTCACATACATGTCGTCCTCGATGGTGTTTGAATCGAGCGAGCATTGGCCGAGCGTTGAGGGTGACGAACGCCGAATCTCGCCCCCGTTGTCATCGTACGGTTTTCAGAAACTGGCGGTGGAGTACTTTGCGCTTGCCGCTTGGGAGCAGTACAAGTTGCCGTACACCATCATTCGTCCGTTCAATGCGGTAGGTATCGGAGAATCACGGGCCCGTGGCGAAACCGAAGTGCTTTCTGGTGACGTGAAGTTGGCCATGAGCCATGTAGTTCCCGACCTGATCCAAAAGATCATCAAAGGCCAAGACCCGCTGCACATCCTCGGCGAAGGTAACCAAATTCGTCACTATACCTACGGTGCCGATTTGGCCCGCGGTATTGCCATGGCTGTCGAAAGCCCCGCGGCATTGAATGATGACTTCAACCTTTCTACCGCTGAAGGAACCTCGGTTTTGGCTTTGGCGGAAATGATTTGGAACAAGATTCATAACCCCAACGGAGCCGATGCGCCCGATGCGAAACCTTTCCGTTACGTAAGCGACGAAGCGTATGAATACGACGTACAGATGCGCGTACCGTCGGTCGTGAAGGCCAAAGAAGTATTGGGTTTCGAAGCCACCACCAAGCTTTCCGACATGCTCGACATCGTGATTCCGTGGATTTCCGATGCGGTGAAGGCCGGAACGATTTAGCACGTGAGTTCAGTGAAGGGCCGATGCTGTGCGATCGGTTCCTTCCCAACCTTTCCTCTGAGACGACCTTTCACCTGAGACGAACTTGAACGGAACTGCCATGCATCAATCCGAAACGGTTCCTCTGTGAACGTACCTTCTGTGAAAAGGACCCCTCCGACAACCAATACTGCCGAGGTTCTAGTCGTGCAGCACAACGAACGATGGTGGTCGCCCCTTCGTTACCGGATCGCCATTGGTTCGCTCTTGGTGGGCGCATGGGTTGCGCTTATGGTGTTGGCCACCAACACGAATCAATGGTTCTTTGCCGATGAGTGGGAGTTCATTGCCCGTCGTTCGCGGCCTGGCGGTTTGGGTGACACGATCCGGATGTACCTGCGTCCGCATAACGAACACTGGTCCACGCTTCCGTTGCTGATGTATCGCGCCATCTTTGGAGTTGTGGGGCTCAAAGCCTATTGGCCTTACCTGATTGTTCACCTGGCCGCTCACGTGGGCTTGGGGCTGCTGTTGGCTCGACGGTTCCGTAGCGATCGTCTTCGAGCTCCGGTAGTGCTGCTCACCACGGCAACGTTTTTGTTTCTCGGTGCCGGGTCTGAGAATATTTTGTGGGCGTTTCAAACGGCGTGGATTGCGGCCCTGGGGTTGTGTCTCATCGGGTTAGAGATTGTTGATCGAGCAGCCCGCCAGCAGAGCCTGGACTCGGGACAAGTGTTGAAGAGTCCCCAATCCGGCTTGCCGGTTGGAAAGGGCGTTCTGGCGGGACTCGAAGAGGAGCGGAGATGGGGCCCGCCAGCAAGAAGGAGCCTGAGCCGATCTAGCGTTGTTTGGCTCTGGGTTGTCGGTGTCGCCGCTTTGATGTGCGCAGGTACTGGTGTTTCGTCTGTGGTGGCCATATGCCTGTCGGTACTGTTGCGTTTTGGCTGGCGCAAGGCACTGCTGGTTGGCAGTTTCCCCGGCGTAATCATGGCGGTGTGGCTAGTGAGTTTCGGTAAAGACAGTTCCAGCGACAATGTTTCGTGGGGGTATTCGCCCTACCGTGTGGGCAGTTATGCGTGGCGTGCTTTCGTGGCAATGATCGACCGTACGACGGGTTTTGCCGGGCTCGGTGTGCTCGTCGCCGTGGCGTTGCTGTTCGGCGCGCTGCACCGCTGTAGCGACCTGGTCCGAGTGCATGCCTCGTCACTTTCGCTGGCCGTTGCTGGCGTCTTCTTTTCGGTGGTTGTGGCGCTTGGCCGAGTACGTTTCGATGACCCGGAAGCTTCTCGCTATAGCTACGTTCTGTTTGTGTTTTTCGTTCCTTTGCTGATGTTGCTGCTTGAACATGTTCTGGTTGGTAGGCCCCGGGTATGGCAGGGCGTGGCCGCTGCTGTTTCGAGCCTCTTCCTTCTGAACTCAATAGGTGTACTTACTGATAACGCGCGCATTGAAGGTATCCGCGAACTACAACTCAAGCGCACGGTCGTGGCAGCGTTTTCGGTGGCAAATTCACCGTTGGTGGCGCCCCAGGCCACACCGGATGGGGGAGCGCCGGATCTCACCATGGGCAGGATTCGCAACCTCATTGCCCAGGGGATTCTCGTTCCCGGAAAACTTGACAAAGATCGTGTCGCTCTGGTGTCGGCCATTTCTTCGGTAGATGTAACGCCCATGCCTCGCGTGCCCCTTGACGCTGAAGCCATCGTCTTTGGGGCCACCGGTCGGCTCAATGTTGCTCCGGCTGAGAGCGGTTGTCTTCTGCTGACGCCTACCGGCGCTGGACCCCAGTTCTCTTTGCTTCTGCGTAGACCGTCCACGTTCAAGATTGTTGTTTCCACTCCAGGAGCAGTTGTAGTGACGGTAAAACGCGATGGGGTAGGCAGCCCACCAATCGGCTTTCCGGCAGCCGCTTCGAATCCGATGTTTGTGAATCTCACCGATCCGAAAAATGAATACGTAATCGGTATCAATGAGTCGGGTTTCGCCAAAGTCTGCGGCATTGGGGAGAATTAGGTTTTGCACCTGAAAGCGAACATGAATCAACGCCGAACTGGAGTGAGCGAGTGGCAGAAGCACGCGTGGCGCTTGTAAGGTCCGAGTTAACGTTCAACGAGAAACCGCTAGGAATTGAGCTCTCATGATTGATGGATTTACTACCGCCAAATTCGACGCACTAAAGACTGCGTTCGCTGCCAACTTCGAAGCGGGAAATGATGTGGGGGCTTCGGTTGCCGTCATCCATCGCGGTGAAGTTGTCGTGGACCTGTGGGGCGGCCATACCGATGAGTCCAAGACCGCTGAATGGCGACGTGACACGCTGGTGAACGTATGGTCAAGCACCAAGACGATGACTGCGTTGTGCATGCTGTTGTTGGTGGATCGTGGCCTGCTTGATGTTGACGCTCCGGTTGCCAAGTATTGGCCGGAGTTTGAGGCCAATGGCAAAGGCAATGTTCTGGTTCGCCACATCATGTCTCACACCGCTGGGCTTCCTGGTTGGGACGAACCGATTGATGCATCGGTGCTCTATGACTGGGACAGGACCTGTGCGCTTCTGGCTGCGCAGGCCACGTGGTGGGAGCCAGGCGACGGTTCGGGCTATCACGCCATCTCCCAGGGTTACCTCTGCGGTGAAGTTGTTCGGCGAATCACCGGCAAAACCCTCGGCGACTTCTTTGCTTCTGAAGTTGCAGGACCACTTGGTGCAGATTTCCATATCGGTACCAATGCTGCGCAGGATCATCGAGTGGTTTCGGTTATCCCTCCTTCCAGCGGACCCATTGATTCAATTCTTCCCCCCGACGCCCTCATTGCTCGACGAGCTTTGGGGAACCCGTTGATGGCAGCGGAAACGTCGTTCACCATTCCTTGGCGTCGAGCAGAGATCCCTGCCGCCGGTGGTCATGGCAATGCACGTTCTCTAGCCATTGCGCAGTCACCTGTTAGTCATGGTGGTTCGGCGTTTGGTCAACAACTGTTGAAGGCCGAAACGATCGACGTGATTTTCCGCGAGCAGTGCAACGGCACCGACCGGGTGTTGTTGATGCCGTTCCGTCATGGAATTGGCTATGGGTTGCCTGGCGAAATGATGCCGGTCCCATCGCAAAAGGTGTGCTTCTGGGCCGGTTGGGGCGGATCGCTGGTTATCAACGATGTCGAGAATGGCTTCACGTTTGCCTACGCCATGAACCGCATGCTCGACGGCACCTCGGGCGACCTGCGCGGCGCCGGACTCCTCTTCG
>JAYTWN010000279.1:0-11558 GCA_043743435.1 Acidimicrobiia bacterium | reverse complement strand
GGGGTGGGGGTTCAGTGGGTGTTCGGGGGTGTGTCGTGCTGGCTTGGTTGAGCGAGTTTTTTCAGCGGGTTAGCTCGAAGCCCTTTGGCCCAGTTTTGCCCGTTGGACCTTGATCCCTCGGAAAACCGGGCAGTTGAGCAAACTTCGCTACTTGAGACTACGTGCGCCGTGCACCCCAGCAGCGGCAGCAAAGGCGAAGAATGCACGATCGGCCCCGGGTCCGCGACCCATCGACGTGATGTTGAGCCCATATTCCTCAAGCGTTGCCGCTGGGTCGCCCACGTCAACACCCACCAACTCGTGCTGGCTCAGCGCTGCTCCGAGTGCGGTTCGAGCCAAATCCATTTCGTCGGCAGGAACGGCTACTTGCGCTCCTTCACACAACTCCAAGACGGTTTTGCCGTGATGGCTGATCCCGTGATGCCTGGGTCTGGCGTCCCCTGAGGAGGCCCGGAGGGAAACAATGGGGTTAGCCCCGAGTCGACGCAACCCATCCACGAGCGGCGCCACCTCAATGGCCGTGGTTCCCAACTTGGAGCCGGTGCCCACCACGCCCGGCCCCATCGAAACCACCACGGCATCTGCCCCAAATTCGCGGATGGCCACACCCACCCCGCTGAGGGTGTTAACCGCTTCGCGCTCCCCACCAAAGGCATGCCCGCAGGTTACGGTGCCGCACAGCAGGTCCTTGGTGCGTAGCTCGTAGACCAGATCGCTGAAGGCCATCGGCAGGCTGGCCCCATCGGTCATGACATAGGCCAGGCGTTTCGGTGCATCAAACGGTTTGGTGGTTTCGGCGGCAAAGGCCGCGGCCGCTGTACCCATTTGTGAGTGCAACGAGCACAGGATCACGGGAATTCCGGTTAGATCCGTTGAGGTGGGATCGAACTCCTCCGCCGCTCCCGTGTTGGTTTGTAGCGACGAGTACCGCATCTTCATGATGTGTCCGTCGCTTGGAATTTCCAAGCTGGTGTTCCGCAAATTCCAGTGCACCACATGCCATCCGCCAGTGCCCAAGCCCAGTTCCACCGCAGTCGTGTTACAGATCACCTGATCGCCAGCGCGCACGTCGCCCATCAGCGCCGTGAGGTTGTAGGCCCGAGCAATTTCTCCGTTGAGACGCAGTTCCAGGCGCTGAAACCCGGGCCGCTCGGAGAGAACCTGGGTAACTAGTGCCGTACGAAAACTCGTCATCGTCTTCCCGTGTTGGCCGAATGGAGCGAACACCGCAGAACGTTCCCGTCGCTCGGGTGCACGTCAACAGTTTGTCCGACTTTGACAAGGCGCCGGCAAACACCTCCAGGTGAACTCGCGCAACGACCAATGCCGTGAGGCGGTTCCGCGACGAGAGATGTTCTACAGCGAGGCAATGAGCTTCTCCACGCGTTCGTCTTTGGATTTGAACGGGTCTTTGCACAGCACGGTCCGCTGGGCTTGGTCGTTGAGCTTGAGGTGGACCCAGTCGACGGTGAAGTCCCGCTTCTTCTCTTTCGCGGCCTTAATGAAATCGCCGCGCAGTTTGGCTCGAGTGTTTTGCGGCGGGGTTTCGATGGCGATGTCGATAGCTTCATCCGTGCACATACGTTCTACGAGGCCACGTTGTTGCATGCGGTAGTAAACCCCACGTTCACGATGAATGTCGTGGTACTGCAAATCAAGGAGGCCAACTCGGGCGTGGCTGAGCGGAAGATCGTGACGGGCCCGGAATGCTTCAATGAGTTTGTATTTGATGACCCAGTCGATTTCACGATCCAGCGTCATCGGGTCTTTTTCGAGTGCTTCCATACAGTGCTTCCACATACCAAGAGCCTTGGTTTCTTCTTCCGGAAACCCTTTGGTTTGGGAGTATTTGAGGGCCCGATTGAGGTACTCACCTTGAATATCGAGGGCGCTGGCTTCGCGTCCGTTGGCGAGGCGAACCTTGCGGGTGCAGGTCATGTCATGGCTGATTTCACGGATGGCCCGGATGGGGTTTTCCAGGGTGAGATCTCTTAACACCACGCTCTCGTCTTCGAGCATGCGCAACATGATGGCCGCCGCGCCCACCTTGAGGAAGTTGGTGTACTCACTCATGTTGGAATCGCCCACGATCACATGCAGCCGACGATATTTCTCAGCGTCAGCGTGAGGTTCATCGCGGGTGTTGATGATGGGTCGACTTCGGGTGGTGGCTGAACTTACGCCCTCCCAGATGTGTTCTGCGCGCTGAGTAACGCAGTAGACCGCACCTCTTGCCGTTTGCAGAACCTTTCCGGCCCCGGCGTAGACCGAACGGGACACCAGAAATGGTATGAGTACATCGGAATAGTGGTTGAGATCGTCGGCACGGCTGGTGAGGTAATTCTCGTGGCAGCCGTAAGAGTTTCCGGCCGAATCGGTGTTGTTTTTGAACAAGTAGATATCGCCTTTGATGCCCTCTTCACGTAGACGAGCCTCGGCCGATTCCAGCAACGATTCCAAAATCCGTTCGCCCGCTTTGTCATGTGTCACCAGATCGAGCAGAGAGTCACATTCCGGGGTGGCGTATTCGGGGTGTGAGCCCACGTCGAGGTAAAGCCGTGCTCCGTTTTCCAGGAACACATTCGAGCTACGTCCCCATGAAACCACCCGGCGAAACAGGTACCGGGCCACTTCATCGGGGCTAAGCCGCCGTTGCCCCCGCAAGGTACAGGTAACGCCGTATTCATTCTCCAACCCAAAGATGCGCCGTTCCATATCCGCACCTTATAGCCAAGCCCAACCTTTCACACGCATCGCGCGTTCCGTTCGGTAGCACCGTCCACTCTCTCTGGGTCGTTGAGCAGCCGCTACTGACATTCCCAGCCGATCACTTGAAACCAAATCGCATGACCACCAATCACCTGACCACCAATGTGGCGCCGCGCCCCTCCCCGTATCCTCGGTTCGGCTCGGTTCCGTTCCGGTGTGTCACGGGTTCAGACTTTGCCGGGGCGAAGAAAGCACCAGCACTTGATCGTCGAGCGTGAGTCTTGGCGCGCTGTCTCGCTTTGGATTAACCACTACTTCGCCCGTGGCGTTGCGCCGAAAGCCCAAAGCGCTGTCGCCACACGTTGAGGCAGTAGCGATGATCTCTCCAAAGGTCTTCGCTTGTTCGGCTGAATAGTTTCCCGCTGGCAGCAAAGCGATTGTGCAGCCGTCGGAGTCGAAAAGGTCGGAAAAAACCTCGTTGAGTTCTTTGCGCTCAGAGAGTTGGGCGAGCATCAAGCTGGTGAGTTCATCGGACACAATAAAATCGTCAGCCCCGGTTGCTTCGGCCAGGGCGGCGTGGCGCTGATCAAGGAGCTCGGCCACCATGCGCACACGACCAATGTTGAGCCGCTCGCGCACCCGGTGGAAAGCCAAAAGGGTGAGCAGCGTTCGAGCGTCGGCTTCTTCAATGGTGAGGTTCTGTCGGTAACCCAACACAATTACCTCGTCAAAGGCTTTGCGGGCCGCGTGTTCAGCGATACGTTCAGGCCCTCCAGAAAGTTCCGCTACATCTACGGTCATAATTTTGGGGTCAATCGAGGCTCGAACTGCGGCCACGTCGACCTGTTCAGGATCGATAAGAATTTCTACGGTTGTATGCGCGCCGAGGAACTCGTCAAGCTCCATCACCACGCGCGGCCCCAGGGCGCTCCAACCCACCACAATGATTCGCCGCTTTGCTGGTTCAACAAACGCGGTTTCGGGGACCCGCAGAGAAGTTGCCGCAGCGAAGCCACTAAAGGTGAAATCTGAATCATCCGACGCCACACCAATAAGTTGATCGCCTGCCTCGAGGATGGTGGCTGCAGGTGGATTGAGCTCCACCATGCCATCGCTACTCACCCGGCCCATCAGCGTGCACGCCGCGAATCCAAGCTGTGCTTCGGCGTAGGTATGGCCCACAACTTGCGGGAACGACGCGAAGTAGATCTCGTCGCCGTCAAAATCAAGAAGCTCATGGAAGACCGTGCTGAGCCCGCGTTGCCGACAAGCCTGTGCGGTCAGTTCGGCAACCACATCATCGGAGTTTACGGTAACCAACTGCTTCCCAATCAACGACGACAAAGACTCCGCAGTGTCGCTGTCGGAAATTTCTGCGACCACATGAGAGTTGCTAAGTGCTGGATCTATAGCGCGCAGCGCCAGGAGCGTTTTCACCGTCGCAGCTGCACCACCCGGGCCTTCGACGATCACGACCGATCGACACGCCTGATAGTTCACGAGGCCGAGGCTGGCCAGGTCGGAGGGATCACCGCGTCGGCACACAATGCGTGTCCCTCGGGTGTCGGTAACGGCATCACGGAGAACTTCTTCCATAACGTCTTTTTCTTCGAGAGCCAAAATGACTATGGCTGCGTGCTTACGACTTTCGTTGGCAATGGTAAGTTCACGAACGATTGCCGGTACTCGTTCAGACCACCCCAAGATCAGCGTGTGGTCGTCTTCCAACACTGCGCTTCGGCCCTTGCGGAGCTCCTCGATGTTTTGATCAACGGTTGTGGCGATCAATCCAATCAAGCTGCCGGCAAGGAAAATCCCGGCCAGGGTCACGAGCAGGGTAAGGATTCGGGTCCACCAATTAGTGTCTCCAGCAAACGAGCCCGAATCAAGAACTCGCAACAGTGACTGCCAAAAAGCTTCAAACGGGCCAAGGCTCTTTCCCCCGCCGATCCCGCTCAACCCAGTCACGGTCAAGACGACTGCCGACACCAAGATGATGACGAGTGTCAGCAGCCCTAACCAACCAACAACAACCCAAGGTCCCTTCGACAGTGCAGTATCGAAGCGGTAGCGAAGCTTCTTTCCAAATGACGGGGAAGGCAGAGCCACGGAACGCTTTCCTTGAGGGGTTGTCGCGTGTGTGCTGGGTCCAAGGTCATTCATAAGGGAGTAGACCCTAGATCAAGGTTTTTCACCCGATATGCCTTAGGGGCCGAGCGGATAGGCGGAATTGCGAGTTGCGAGGTTGTGCCGTCCGGCTTGACGCCGTCCGAAAAGCATTGCGCAGTGCTTGATCGAGCAACAAAATTCGGGTCGAGCGCCTGCCCTAACTCTGAGCTTGTTTCTTCCCCTTGAAGCGGCGCGCTGCTCATGCGCGGAACTCGATTTCGGTTCGCATTCGCCGAAACCAGAAGTTATGAGAGGTCAGTGCACATAGGGATGGTTCGTAACTCAGCGAGGGCTAGTGCAAGGCGTTCGAGGGCTTCGATATTGCCTTGGGTAATCTGGTCGACGAGAGACTGCGGCCAGTCCCCGAGAGCGGCAGCCGAGGCGTAGAGGTCATCCGTGACGCTGCTTTCGCCCACTCGCAACACCAGGATCAGGCAGTGGCAGATTGTTTCGTCGAGCAGTTCGGCTGAACCAGACCCTACGGCGTGGAGAAGTTCTTCGGCATTGCGTTTGGTGAGGCGCACGAAACGGTCTCTGCCGACCGGTACTGCGCTAGCCAAGATGTGCCGTTAGTGCATCGCCGTCGATGCGACGGAACGTTCGTCGTTGCGGGCCGCGTTCAAGCACGGCAACTTCCAATTCACGTTCGCTAAGTTTGCGATCAGGACCAGCCAGGGCAGCGACGGCAACCTGAATCGCTGCACCGAGTGCCAAACCTTCGGAGTACCCGGCCTTCATTCGCTCCGCCAACGCTTCAGCCTCGCCACCCAAAACCGTGAACCCTTCTTCGTCCATCACCGTGCCGTCATAAAGCAGGTGGAACAAACGGTCGTCGCCGGGCTCTAAACCAACTTCAGCAACGACGATTTCCACCTCAAGGGGCTTCATTTCGTGCGTAAACACTTGCCCTAGCATTTGGGCGTAACTATTCGCCAAGCTGCGGGCATCGACGTCTTCACGACTGTAGTTGTACCCCTTCAAATCCGCGGCTCGAACGCCAGCTATGCGAAGTGAATCAAACTCGTTGTACCTGCCAACAGCCGCGAACGCTATGCGATCGTAGATTTCCGACACTTTGTGCAGTGTCCGTGAATGGTTCTCCGCCACGATCAAAATACCGTCGGCGTAACTTAGGCCACACAGTGAGCGGCCCCGGGCAATACCTTTGCGGGCGTAATCGGCCCGGTCTTTCATGACCTGTTCAGGAGATACGTAATAGGGCATGCTCATTTTGCGCCTCCACGAGTTCCACGAGCCGAACGAGTAGCCGGGGCACTAGCGATACCCTCAGCACCAGACGTTCCCCCACCCGAGCCCCCACCGTTGCGAGTAGCGGTTCGCTGGGCAATTAGTGATGCAAACCGGGCGCTGATATCGGCCTCGTCAACATCGGTATAACCATCGGCGGTGATGGAGGCAACCGTTGGGTAGATGCCGCGAATCGCATCGGGACCGCCAGTTGCCGAATCCTCGTCGGCAGCCTCAAACAGTGCGGCCAAGGACAGCTCCACCGCATTGTTGAGGCTAATGTCAGGTCGCCAATGCTGCTTTATTAACATACGCGCATAGGTTCCACCGGAGCCCGTGGCATGGAATTCCATCTCTTCGTAACGGCCACCGGTAATGTCGTAATTGAAGATCCGGCCGACCTGTCTGCGGAGGTCAAACCCAGCAAAAATGGGAATAACTACCATGCCTGCCTGCATGGCCATCGCCAAGTTGTTGCGGATCAGGTTGGCTAACCGGGTGGCCTTGCCCTCAAGGGAAAGCTGTACGCCTTCCACTTTCTCGTAGTGCTCTAATTCTAATTGGAACAGCTTCACCATTTCCGCGGCCACACCAGCCACACCGGAAATCGAAACGCCAGAGTGGCGATCAGCAGGGAAAACTTTTTCCATACCGCGGTGAGCAATCACGTTGCCTGCCGTGGCGCGGCGGTCGCCAGCCATGATGACCCCGTCCGCATACCGAAGGGCCACGATAGTAGTGCCGTGGGTGAGTGGGCCAAGGTGGTCGGCCCCGGCAGCGCTGAGCGACGGCACAGGAGCGGACAGCCCCTGGGTGCGGAGCAGTTGATGGAAACTGGCACCGGGATCGTTGTTGGTGAATTGCGGAAGCGTCATGTGTTCTCTGCGTTTTTCAGTCGAGCGTTTGGGTAGAGCCGTGAGGTATTGCGTCTTTGTCGAGCGCCACGTGATGCGAAGCACAGGTAGCGAAGGCCGCTTCACTCCAGGTAGCGAAATCCGGTGGCAAGGCCTTTGGTTTCTAATCTCTTGAGACTGGGTGACCTTAGTTACTGGCCACCCTTTTGGACATAGGACTTTACGAATTCTTCAGCGTTGGTTTCGAGCACTTCGTCGATTTCGTCGAGCAGGTCGTCGAGTTCCGCTTTGATTTTGTCACCCTGCTTGGTTGCGGCAGAGCCAGTTGTGGTGCTGGCGGTTTCGGTTGAGGTTTCGCTCTCCCGTTCACGGACAGGTTTTCGGATTTGTTCACGTTCAGACATTTGGGTTCTCCTTCATGCACCCAACCGAGCCAAAAGCTCCTCAGGTGTTACACAACCTTTTAGCAGGGAATCGACCATTGCGGCGGTGCCTTTGAGCGGTTCCATCATCGGGACTCTGCGTAATGGGTCTGTGCCCAGGTCAAACACCATGGAATCCCAGTTTGCCGAAGCGACAGAACTTCCAAATCGTTGCAAACATTTACCTCGAAAGTACGCTCGGGTTTCCTTCGGCGGCTCCGTGATGGCTTCTTCAATGGCCGCTTCATCGAGCAGCGTCTCACTGTTGACTCGCAGCGACAGCGATTTTTCTGGCCGCAAATCGTGAAACTGCAAATCGATTACTCGCAGTCGGGCGTCCTTCCAATCGCAGCCATGACGATCACGGTACCCGTTGATCAGCCTGCCCTTCGCTACCCAGTCGACCCAGTGAGCAACACTCAGCGGATCGGTTTCGAGCCCGTTGAGTACGGTTTCCCAACGGGACAAAATGTCCTTGCCGACGGCTTCGCCGATAGATTCCAGTCCCTCTGATGCGGCCCATTGTGTTGCCAACCTGAAGTACTCCCACTGCAACGCAATTGCGGTCATTCGCTGACCGTCTTGTAGTTCCACCGTCTGCTTCAACGACGGATCGTGGCTGATCCTTCGGAGCGCCAAGACGGGATCAACAATGGCAAAGTTCTGATCTTTGAAGACCCCATCTTCGATCATCGACAACACGATCGAGGTCGTCCCCAGCTTGAGGTACGTCGCCACTTCGCTCATATTGGCGTCACCGACGATCACATGCAGCCGACGGTACTTCTGCGAGTCGGCGTGTGGCTCATCACGGGTGTTTATGATGGGCCGCTTCAGCGTGGTTTCGAGACCCACCTCTTCTTCAAAGAAGTCTGCGCGCTGAGAAATTTGGTAGGTGAGTTCGGAGGAACCCGGAAGCTCAGCGCCCACCTTGCCTGCACCACAAAACACCTGCCGTGTGACGAAGAACGGGATCAGGTTGTTAATGATGTGGGGAAACGGAAGCCGCCGGTCCATGAGGTAGTTCTCATGTGTGCCGTAACTGTTGCCTTTGCCATCGGAATTGTTTTTATACACCACAATTTCTTGCGACGGTGGAAGCGCATCTTTTGCCGCTGCCATGGCCCGAAGCATGACTCGCTCGCCCGCCTTGTCGAACAGCGTTGCACTGAGCGCATCTCGGCATTCGGGGCTGGAGTACTCCGGATGAGCATGGTCTACGTAGAACCTGGCCCCGTTGGTGAGAACGGCGTTGACGAGATGCGTTTCCACTTCGGGCGGCATCGATCCACCTTGGGACCAACCGCGGGCGTCGTTTCCGGGCATCTCGTCATCGAAGTCCCACGACACCTGCGACCGCTCGTTGCTGTTTCGACCCAACGACTGCACGTACGCGTTCACCAACAAACTGGAGGACTGAATTGGGTTGGCATCACTTGCGCCCGTAACCACGATCCCGTATTCCGTTTCAATGCCCAAAACCTTTGCCAACGCCATGTGCGCCTCCTTGTACGACCCTACGCCCCATTCACCCCGTCGACACAACACTGGGTGCAGACCGCCTATGTGTTACCGAGACTGGTTCTCCAGCAAAACGGTAAACAGGCCCACCCGACCATCACCAGAACCCATCGAAGACCCATCTGCCGAGACCCCGTCACGGACGACAAATTCACATATCAGCCACCATGACGGAATAGTGCCACCGTGGCCAAATAGTCCGTCACCAACCTGTCACGATGACACCAACCCGCCACGCAACCACCACCAAACCCGCAACCCGCAAACCCGCACCCAAACCACCACCACCAAACACCGGCACCGTCAACTCGACGACAAACACGAAATTTGCCACCGTGGCGAAATAGTGCCACCGTGACCAAATAGTCCGTCACCAACCTGTCACGATGACACCAACCCGCCACGCAACCACGGCACGACTGCGGGCAACAAACCAGCACGCGGATTGCAGCGGTCTCAAGACGTCATCGGCGCCACCGAGTCGCAGTCAGGGGCGTCGCTGGCCCGGCGTTCGGCGTAGGGCTTCGGCTCGGGCATCACGTGATGTGTCGACTACAAGAATTTCATTTTCAGAATAGGTAACGGTGACGTTGGCGATTCGCCGGGGTCCCGAATTCTGCAAGCTGGCGACGAGTTGCTTCACCTCCTGGGCGGCACCCGCAGCATCCGACAGAATTTGCACGGCCGAATACCGGCGAATCGGGAACAGGAGCATCAGCTTGTTTTGCCGCTTGAGATCGCGGGAAAGAGAATCCTCGGAGTTGTGCGCCTCCGCACCATCGACTTCAAGGAGGATATCGGGGCACAGCACACCCAGATCAGGGAAAAGGGTATCCAACTTCGCTCCTTTTCCGTCGACGATTCGTATCGTTAGTTGCCGCACAACAGGAACACCAGCTTGCCGTAAGGCCTGGAAGAACACGGTCTCGGGGAAACTCCCGGTTGGACGGTCGGTGTCTGATCGGCGGTTTAACACCGTCCGCAGTACCAAGCGACCGGGTTGATGCGTTTTGGTTCCAGCTAGTTGGCGAAGTTCGCCAAGGAGCGGTTCGTTCCATACGTCGGGACGCCAGCGGTCTGGTCCTCGTAACGCGGATTCCAAAGCTTGTTCAACCACATCCGCTTCACAGACGGAGGCTAGATCGAGAAGCGTTCGAGCAACCGATGTGGTTCGAAGACCATCAATTTCCTTTGGGTACATATCCAAAAAGCAGCTCCGATGAACCTTGTCTGGTCGATGGTTCCCTTGGAGAGGAACTGTCACGTCAAGACTTCGTTCGCTCACGCCCTCGAATCCATGGAGAATCGCCGCAGAACGATGACTGACCCGAGCTGTTTGTCCGCCCGAAAGCAACATCCCAGCGAGCTCCGCCTTCCAAAGTTCGTCGCCTTCCAGGTTGGGGTTGGTCAGGAATATGCCCGAATGCAACTTGCGCCACGTTCCCGACTCGGCATTGCGGTACGCCTTGCGCTTTGAAATCCCCATCGCCAGGGCCTGTTCGAGAGTGATTACTGAATGCAACATGGTCTAAGAATTGCCGGATCCAACGCAGCTGCCCAGGCCCCAACTAGTCACTGCGCGCCGACGACTACCGCAGCAATTGTTCTTCATGACGAACTGGTGCCACCATGGTGAAATAGTGCGTCACTAACGCGTCACCATGACACCAACCTGTCAGGGAGTTCCCAGCAGTATCAACGGACCAACCAAGCAAACCGGCGGCTAGAGCAAGACAGGGAGGCCGGTGCGGATGGATTCGTGTGCGGCTTCGCCGATGGCGACCGAGGCCAGGCCGTCTTCGAGGGTTACGGCAGCCGGGGCACCGGAGCGGATGGCGTCAACGAAATCGGCATGTTCCAAGTACGAGGCACCGTGGTGGAAACCGGCGAATCCAATGCGATCGTCGTGGGAGGCGTCGATCACACGGACTTCGCGGGAGTTCACCGCACCGTTGGAACGCAACGAGCCGCCACGGAACCCAATCCGCAACTCGCCCGACGGAATGAACGCCTCAATTTTCGCATCCACACCCGTCGCCACGATCTCCTGCTCATTAGGCCCGCCTTCGGCAAACATGCACAAATCAAGCATGGCTCGCACTCCGTTGGCGTACTCCACAATCACATAGGCGTTGTCGAGAATGTCGGATCGCTGGGGGCCGTTGGCCGTTTCGTAGACCTCCTCGAGATGGTTCACGTCTTGCCCGCCGCTAGCCATCACCCGCATAGCCTTGGAGCCAATGGCCAGGTTCATGAGGTCAAAGAAGTGACAACACTTTTCGACGAGTGTGCCCCCCGTATTCCCGGTAAAGCGATTCCAGTTGTCTACTTTCACCAAAAAGGGGAAGCGGTGTTCACGGATGGCCACCATCTTCAAATCGCCGAGAATACCGGTGCGAAGTTCGCTGATCAACCGTGCGACTGGCGGCATGTACCGATATTCCAGACCAACCCAAACAATCCCGCTACCGGCTGGACGGGCATCTCGCAGCTCGATGAGTTTATGGCAGTCCGCGGTCGTGGTGCAGAGAGGCTTTTCGATCATGAGGTGCAGATCGGGTCGGAGGCGCAGCACGTCGGCCGCCACGTTTACATGGGTGAAGTTGGGTGAAGCAATCACGATGGCATCGAGATC
>JAYTWN010000278.1:0-4241 GCA_043743435.1 Acidimicrobiia bacterium | reverse complement strand
ATAACCCCGTCGGCAATCAGACGCAACGCTCTGCCGACGAGGTCTGCGCGGGAGTTCCATTCCGGTGAACCGGGTGTGGCATCGGGGCGACAACGTTTGCAGGCACGAAACCCTGCTCGTTGTGCGGCCGCTGCGCTGGGATAGAAATCGACATTGCGGGCCTTGGGCAAAACCGGGGTGGGACAGCTTGGCCGACAGTAAATTCCGGTAGTTCGCACTGCCGTGAAGAACGTTCCATCAAAGCGGGCATCGCGGCTCAGCACTGCCCGGTAACAACGATCGTGATCGGCCACTATTTCGCTGGATCGAACAGCCGAAACACGATCAAGTTCTGCGAGATCAACCATCGTTGTGTCGAGGTTGATCGGCTCGATTTTCGGTGCGGCAAGAGGGTGTCCGTTGATGGAGGCGCCCGTTTTCATACGTTGAGTTTGACCGATGGACCGGCGGGTTACTAGCGGAAATCAGACATTCGCATTTTGGGCCTGCAAGTTTGTAGACCCTGCTTAGGCCGGAGGGGGAATAACAACTTCGACGGGTGGCGGTGTGGGAGCTGGATCAGGCTGCGGAGCGGGTTGAGGAGACGGGTCAGGCTGCGGTGCAGGTTGGGGAACAACCTCGACGGGATTACGGGTATCGACAGGAGGATCGATGGCACCAGCCGCGGGAACCCGAGGAGCTGCGGTGTCTGCGGTGCTGTCCTGTGTGGCTTCGACGTTGGTTTTTTTGCGGCGGGGTTTCGTGACCGCAGGAGTATCTCCGCTGGAGTCACCCGATCCACCCCGACGGGAGGAACCGAGAAGCTGGCCCGGATACTCCTTGATCTCGGTGAAAGTACCAACATCGACACCGTCAACGAGTGGCGTCATGATTTTGGCAAAGAGTTCTGCGGGGAAAGAGCCACCGGAGACCTTTCGTCCGTGCACATTGGTCATGCGTTTGCCACCACCGGAGTACCCCATCCATATGGCCACAACACAGCACTGCTTTGGCGTGTATCCAACAAACCAGGCGTCGTTGTAATCGTTGGTGGTTCCAGTCTTGCCCGCCACCGACGCGCCTTTGATTTTCGCGGCAATACCTGTGCCATCGTCGACGACGGTACTAAGCACACTGTTCATTACATCGGCGTCTCCTTCGGAAAGGACACGGCGTTGCGATTTGGACGGAAGGCTGAGTTCTTTACCGTTCGCGTCGGTCACTTTCACCACAATCACCGGGTCTGAAGCAACGCCACGATTGGCGAACGTTCGATAGGCGTCGGCCATTTCCAGTGGGGCAACATTTTGTGTGCCGAGCACAATGGAATCAACGGCTTGCAACGGTGACTTGATACCGAGCAGCGTGGCGGTGTCAGCAACCGCGGCGGCGCCCACATTTTCGTTGGTGACAAGCTGCGCGAACACGGTGTTGATGGACAACCGCGTGGCATCGATCAGGTTCATAGTTGGATACGATTTGTCGTCATAGTTGGTGACGTTCCACGGTTCCGCCTTGCCATCGTCCTGCACAATTTCAATCGAGTTTGGTGCTTTAAACGCCGACTCCACGGTAAAGCCCTGCCGGATCGTTGCCGCTAATGCGAACGGTTTGAACGTTGAACCGCCAGCCCGACCCTCGCCACCAAAACCGCGCCCCACTGCTAAGTTCACATTCGATTCGGTCCAACTCTTTCCACCGAGCATGGCCAGAATCTGACCGTCGTGGTTTTCCACCACAACGGCCGTATCGGGGTCGGAAGCTTTGTTGAGCAGCTTCTCCGTTTCGCGTTTCACCCGCTTTTGCACGGTGAGATCAATCGAGGTAGTGATGCGCAAACCTCCTGTTTCCAGAGCTTGGGCACCAAAGGTATCGATCACGTACCGACGGGCATAGTCAACGGCGAACTGCGAACCGGAATCGGGATCGTTGTAGGTGGTGCCGCTACTGGGCCGCCGGGCAACCACTTCGCCTTCGCCAACAATGGGCCGTGCGGTGGCGTCGTCATGTTGAGATTGGGTGATGACCCCGGTGAGCAGCATGGCATCGAGCACGGATTGCCGGCGTTGCGTTGCTTTGGGGAGGTTTCGGGTGGCGTCGGTAGATTCTGGGCCACGGATCAACGCAGCAAGATACGCCGCCTGAGGAAGATCGGTTTCGGACAGATCGTGATCGAAATAAGCCTTCGCGGCCGCTTGAATACCGTATGCACCTCTACCGAAATAGATGGTGTTGAGATAACGCTCAAGGATTTGATCTTTGGAGAGTTTGCGTTCCAACTTTACCGAGATCGCCGCTTCACGAAGTTTACGCTTCAGGGACCGTTCACGCCCTACGTACACATTCTTTACGTACTGCTGCGTGATAGTTGACCCACCCTGAGGACGTCCATTACTGCGCACATCCTGGTAAACTGCACGCACGATACCCAAGGGATCCACGCCGCCATGTTCATAAAAACGTCGATCCTCAGCGGCAAGTACCGCATCGATAACTACACGTGGCACTTCAGCGATTTTGACACTTTCGCGGTTCTCTCCATTGGTAAGTGTGGCTAGGGGTTTTCCGTTTACGTCGAACACGTAAGCCGTTTGTACCTGCACCGCTTCGGGAGGTAGAGGAACACTCGATACGTAGGCACTGAGCGAGAAAAATGCTATACCTCCGGCCAGAACACCAAGAATGAACAGGGCCCAAAACCATCGAAGGAGCCGTCGGGTAACGGAGCGCTTTTTACGGGGAGCTGATCCTCGTTCAACGTAGGAGTCGCGTAACTCTTGGCGATCCTTTCTTGGCCGCTGTGGCTGATCCCGTTCTCGCCGTGAACCGTTGGCGGCCCGACGTGCGTCGTCAGTAGCGAAACGCCGGCGGGCGTTGTCACTATTTCTCGATTCCGAACCCGGGACACGTGTTGAGGAGTCACGGCGCGGGCGGTCTTCCCCGGGGCCACGGCCAGTCGTTGGATGACGATCTCGGGGAATCGACCCGGTGCGATCAACACGTTCGGCCCGTTTGGGCATCGGCACCCGCTCGTTGGGGGAAGACGACCTCGTTCGAGGCGCAGGCCGATCGCGTTCAGGCGCGGGCAACGCCTCGGCCTAACCGAAATACTCGGAGCAAATGATTCCACCGACAGCCCACGCAGATTTCCACCACATAACAGGCATATTCACCTTGTTGGCGGTTGAAAGCCGTCAGTTCCGAGGGCTTGGTGATGCAGCGGCCATAGGAGGGAAGACGGCCACCGAAGACATAGGAAACGTTGATGAGTTTTTGTTCTTCACAGACCGGGCAATCAAGTTCGGTAAGTTCACCGACGTTTTCCGCGGCCCGTAACAATTCGGGGTGGGCATCGCATACATCGACGCGACCTAACCTTCCGCGCTTCACTTCGGCGAGGAGATGGCGGCGGGTCAGCTGGTAATCGATCGTGGCCGACCGAGCCCCATCGGCTCCACGTATGGCATTCGGGCGAAACGTCACTGCTCTACAAGCTACCGGCTCGTCCCCTCGGCAAAGTCCGGACTCGGGACAAATCTTGAGAAGTCCGGACTCGGGACAAATCTTGAGAAGTCCGGACTCGGGACAAATCTTGAGAAGTCCGGACTCGGGACAAATCTTGCGGAGTCGCTCTGCTTTGCTTTCGCAACGTGTTCGGGGTCACAAGTGAGACGCGCTCGTGGGTGACTCAGTTTGGCGCAGTACGCTTTTTGTCACACCCCCGATTCATGATGGAAGTATGAGTCCAATGACCGCAACGCTGCTCTCCGCAAATGAGTACATCGCCACCGGTGATACACGTTCGCGATGGACCGAACTCATCAGTGGAGAGGTCATCGTGAACAACCCAACAATTCGGCACCAAGAAGTAGTGGGTCATATCCACTTTGAGTTACGAAATTGGATAAGGACAAAACCTGGCCGGGGCCGTTCACCGGCCCAGATCGACGTGCGGTTTGATCACGACAATGTGTTCGCCCCTGACGTTCTTTGGGTATCCGAAGGGCGCATGCCAGTCGACGGAACGCATCTTGACCTCGTTCCGGAACTCGTCGTTGAAGTTCGCTCGCCCTCAACGTGGCGCTACGACACCACCATCAAATTCCGCATCTAGGAAAGCGCCGGCGTGGCCGAAGTTTGGCTTGTCGACACCGCGGCAAACACCGTGCTTGTCTACCGACGATCAACACCCAGCTCCCCAACCTTCGATGTTGCCCTCGAACTTGCCGTCGGTGAAACACTCACCTCACCACTGCTCGAAG
>JAYTWN010000277.1:0-5985 GCA_043743435.1 Acidimicrobiia bacterium | reverse complement strand
GACACCATGGTGGGCGAACGTGGCTACCGGTTGAGCGGCGGCGAAAAGCAGCGCCTGGCCCTTGCACGTGTGTTGCTCAAAAACCCAGCGGTAGTAATCCTCGATGAGGCAACGGCACATCTTGATTCGGAAACCGAAGCCCAGATCCAGGAGGCACTGGTCACCGCATTGAAGGGCCGCACCTCGATTGTGATTGCTCACCGATTGTCCACCATTCAGGCCGCGGATCAAATCCTGGTGATCGACGGTGGCGAGATCGTGGAGCGGGGCCGTCACGAACAACTCGCTGCGTCTGGTGGCTTGTACGCGGAGCTGTACGAAACCCAATTCCTCCGCGCCGCAGCCGCTTAACCCCAGCGCTTCTTGGACGCACCGTCACCCTTGTTCCGAAAGGTTGTCGGTAAGGACCCTTCGGTACAAGTTTGACTCCATACAGTTTGTCCTGTGTTCAAACTTCACCCAAAGTTCGTGGAGTGCACAGCAGCCGCTGGTGGGCGACTACGCCGGACGGGCGAGTACGGTTGATGGCCGTGAAGACTCGTGATGCGCTGGTTGGTTCGCCGTTTTTGGCTGCGTGCGCTGGAGAAAAGCCTGCGCATACGCCGGTGTGGTTTATGCGCCAGGCCGGTCGTTCTCTACCTGAGTACCGGGCGTTGCGGGCGGGCAAGCGTTTCGATGATTTGATCCGCGATCCGGCCTTGGCCGCTGAAGTGACGTTGCAACCCGTCCGTCGACACGGTGTTGATGCGGCGATTTTCTTCAGCGACATCATCACCTCCCCTCAGGCGATTGTGCCGGGTATTTCGATTGAGCCGGGGCGCGGGCCAGTCATCGAACAACCATTTCGCACCCTGGCCGATGTTGATCGCCTGCGGCCGTTTACGCCCGAAGTGCATGTACCTTATGTGATTGAGGCGGTGCAGGAAGCGTGCGTGGAATTGGATTCGCTCGGAGTGCCGCTGATCGGTTTCGCTGGCGCACCCTTTACTGTTGCAACGTATTTGATCGAGGGCGGTAAATCCAAAGAGTTCGCCCATGTGAAGACCATGATGCGTGCTGACCCTGAAACGTGGTTCTCCCTCCTTGATGCGTTGGCCGATATGGCCATTGCCACGCTGCGCGCCCAGGTCGGCGCCGGGGCCAGTGCTATCCAGTTATTTGATTCGTGGGCGGGCATTCTTTCCGAGGCCGACTACCGCACCTACGTGTTGCCTTCCAGCACCAAAGTATTCAGTGCACTTAGTGACTTAGAAATTCCTCGTTTTCACTTCGGCGTGGGCACTGGTGAACTGCTCGGTGCCATGGCCGAGGCCGGGCCCGACATCGTCGGTGTGGATTGGCGCACTCCCTTGGCAGCCGCCCGGTTAAGGGTTGGACCCGATAAGGGACTCCAAGGCAACCTTGATCCCGTAACCCTGCTCGGCCCGTGGAAAGCCATCGAATCCGAGGTACTACGTATACTTAGTGATGCCACGGCTGCCGGTGGACGACACATCTTCAACATCGGTCACGGCGTTCTCCCCGAAACTGATCCAACCGTAATCACCCGCGTCGTCGACCTCATCCACCGCACTACTTCCATCGCATAACCGTTCTTTGCGTTCACGCCATGAGCATCGAATCACCAAACATCGCCCTGGATGCGGACGTGATTGTTGTCGGTGGTGGTATTTCGGGGTTGGCGACTGCGTGGTTTTTGCGTGAGGCGAATCCAACGATTCGGGTGCTGGTTTTGGAGGCTGAGGCACGGGTTGGGGGCAAGATTTCTTCGACCTCGATTGGCGGTGTACAAGTTGATTCGGGACCCGACGCATTTCTCGCCCGGGTCGAAGGTGCAGTTGAGTTGGCCCATGCACTTGGGATTGGGAATGATCTGATTGCCCCGGCGACGGGGAAAGCATGGTTGTGGTCGCGGAATAGACTGCGAGCACTGCCCGATGGTTTGGTGCTCGGAGTACCCAGTCAGCTCCGTTCGCTCGCCGCCTCTGGAATCTTGTCGGCTCCAGGATTGGCCCGGGCCGCGTGGGGTTCGATTCGCGGAGGCTCGGGTTCCTATGCTGCGCTCGGGGACGATCCAACCATAACTCAGGCGATTGGTCGGCACCTTGGCACCGAAGTGGTTGATCGTTTGGTTGATCCGCTGCTTGGTGGCATTAATGCAAGTTCGAGTGCCAGGCTCAGTTTGCGAAGCGCCGCGGCGAACCTCGCGGGCCCGGCGGCCTCACCACGTTTGATAGCGGCACTACAGGCACACGGAGCGTCGGCTGCTCGCGGGAATATTGGCGTGGATGTTGGCACCGAGCAACGGCCGGTGTTCCTGGCTCCACGCTCTGGGGTGCATACCCTCATTGACCAACTTGGAGCGCAACTTGGCAGCGTGATCCAGACCGGAGTCCAAGTCACCGGGGTATTCTCTTCATCTTCCCGGCCTCAGTGGGCGGATTGCGCAGACAATGGCATCGCCGGAACCGATCAATCACGTCGAACAAATCAATCATGTCAAACAAATCAATCCGGTCGACCAAGGGCAAGGACAACAAGTGAGGTGTGGACGGTTGAAACCTCAGCAGGAAGGCTTCGGGCTGCCTCGGTGGTTTTGGCTACTCCAGCATTCATAAGCGCGCAGTTCATTACAAAAAGCAACCCCGCTGCAGCATCGGACATGGCCTCGATCCGAACTGCGTCAGTAGCGCTAACGCAACTCACGTTTCCTGCAACTGCAGTGCACCTCCCCGCCGGTAGTGGGATGCTCGTACCTCGGATCGAAAACCGGTTCATGACGGCGAGTAGTTGGTGGAACCAAAAGTGGCCGCACCTGCAAATTCCCGGCCAGGTCTTGATCCGCGCGTCAACGGGCCGCGATGGCGACGATCGATTCACCCAACTTGGCGATGACGAAGTTGTTGCCAGTTTGTGCCGGGATTTGCGCAACATGTTGGGCATCACCGTTACCCCAACCGAAGCACGAGTTACCCGCTGGAACAACGGGTTTCCTCAATACGATTCGGGTCATGCTGCCCGCGTCGAGAGAATTCAATCGGCCCTGGCCACTACCCCCGGGCTCCACATCACTGGCGCTTCCTACAATGGCATCGGGATTCCCGCCTGTATCCGCGCCGCAAAAGCCGTTGCGAAGTCCTGTTTTGTTTATGGCTCGATCGAGCCTTAAGGCATCCCTGCAATTCCAGCTAAGTCTTGTGCCGCGGTTCATCCGTCGGTCCACTTTGTCTCGTGTGTCAAACTCTTTGAAGCCAACTCTGGAGGGACTCATGCCCATTAAATGCGGAGCCCAAAGTATTGGCGAATCGTGAATACGTGCACACCACGAAGGGCAGAGCGTGACTAGCGAGGGTTTGCCTTGGGGGGTGCGGCCGATGTTGGCGACGGCCGGGCCGCTTCCGCAAGGTGATCAGTGGACCTATGAAGTGAAGTGGGATGGTTACCGAGCGCTTGTCACATTGGCGCCGGGTGGGGAAGTTCCGGTAACGGTGATGACAAGGGCGGGCAATATCGTTACTGGTTCGTATCCGGAACTGCAGACAATGGCCGACGCGATTGGCATTGATGTAGTGCTTGATGGCGAGATTGTGGCTTTTGATGACACGGGTTCTCCGAGCTTTCATCGACTGCAAACCCGAGGCGGAGTGAGCGGACGCGATGCCATCATGCGCGCCCGAACCAATCCAATCGTGTTCGTGGTATTCGACGTGATTCACCTCGCTGGAATGGACACCCGCGAATTGCCGTTGTCGCACCGCAGAACCCTGCTCGACGGGCTCGATCTGGAAGGTGCTTCGGCATGGCGAAGATCTGCGGCCTACGAAGACGGGGTTTCCCTTCACGCCGCGACCAAGGCTGCGAATTTGGAAGGAATCGTAGCCAAGCGACTTGATTCGCCCTATAGCAGCGATGTGCGATCCAAGAACTGGATCAAGGTAAAGCACCTGAGTACCGACGAGTTCATTATTGGCGGTTGGGTGCCTGGTGAAGGTCGCCGCGAACGTTCGATTGGTGCACTACTTCTCGGCACACCCGTTTCCGATCAACCTGGTGCACCGCTTGCCTATACCGGAAAGGTTGGCACAGGTTTCACGGATGCGGAACTCGATCGTCTGTACGCATTGCTTGCACCGACCCGTTCTGATACATCGATGTTTACCGTGAATATCGAAGAAAAAACGGCGGTTTACGTCAGCCCAACGTATTGGTGTCGAGTGGAATACGGCGAAATCTCCCCCACCCAAATGCTCCGATTCCCTTCGTACAAGGGTCTAGTGATCGAGTAAGGAGAACAGTAGCTTGTCGGAAAGCACAACAGCGCAGAAGCACCCGCCTCAAAGCCCTGAATGCCGCAGGCGGACTTCATCTCCAGTACTCCTCTGTTTGCTACTCGGGAGTTGTTGTTCGTGATTAGTGATCGCCGCAAAAGTTCCTCGCGTGTCTTCTCTTTTGGAAACACTTGCGGTTCTTGAATTTCGGTGAACGGCGGCACGCGAGGAACTTCCGCTTGCGTGCACTAGTAGTGCAGGGAAGCGTAAGTCATTGCGTAGTGTTTTGACCTCAGTTGCCTGCACCAACCCGGAAAGTGCCACCCGAACACTACGCAATGATTTACGCGCACACGCACTAGTCAAGAAACTCGACGACGATTCCAAGGCTCAGGTAGGTCATGCTTGCCCTTCGATCACGGCTCAATAGCGGAAGTCCCGCAGACCGAGCGGCCAAACCAACGAGGCTGTCATAAATTGCTCCTCCGGAAATTGGGAGGTCGCGGAGTTCTTTGGTAAATCGGGACTGATCCACGGCATCGACAAAAACGGAGTTCGGAAGGTTGTGTTCTAGGAGATCAAGAACCTCACCTGCTTGGCGTCTCTGCGGCGCCGGAAGGCGTGTGAGGACTGAGAACGTTTCAAACCAGGCGTGCCCCGCCAACCCAGCCGGGCGATCGCCAATTGCGGCGATCACTTGGAGGTGAGCAATGTGATCGGCAGCACAGAGCGCTACAGCCGCGCTCGTGTCCAGCAGAACCGCACCACTTGCGTGAACCTGTTTCGGTCGACTCAACGCTGCCCACCACGACGGAGCTCGTTGACGGTTTCATCATCAAGCTGGTTTCCGGTCGAAGGGATGACTAAGAATCGTCCCTTTTGTTCCAATCCCTGACCGAGTTCAACCTCGATGTGAATCCCAACTCCATCAAGCTCAACCCGAAGCTGCACCCCCGGCACCAATCCGGCCCGCTCACGCAATACTTTCGGCACGACAATCCGCCCAGCCTGATCAATGGTAGTCAACATGGTAGAACACTACCATTTTCGAAATTCAACAATTTCAACCAGCGGACAGACGCCAACAGTCTGGTTGCGGACTAGGACTGCATCACCTCAGCAAAGGCGGATTTCCCCAGTGGTTGAGGATTTATGTCGGAGTTATCCAGCAGTTGGGTGTCGGAGTTATCCCGCAGTGTCGGGGTGATGCCGGGCGTTAGCGGTAGCAGGCGATTGGAGTCGTCGCCAACTTCGAGATCACCATGCTGAGGCTTCACCTTGGCGCCTTTGAGGCCTTTTCGCTGGCAGCGGCCGCAGCCCTTGATGCCGGGTCGGCCTTCAAGAACCAGTCTGTGGGCTTACCATCAAACTTCGGAGGCTCAACCGGGGAACCAAGCGCAGCTGGGTTGCCAACAACAGGAATCACAACCGAACCACGCTCCGGAGCCTGAATATCCGCAGGCGAGGAACGTTTATATCGCAGCGTTTTTGCGACAGACGAGAATAAATTCGTCTTCAAAGGCTTGGCTCGCAATGACCTCAAGATTCGGCTCATACCTACGTTGTAGGTACACAAACAATTCAATCATTTCGATCGAGGTCCAAGCGTGAAAATGAATGCTGTAATCGGCATCCATGAGTTCACGGCCCGTACGCTCCGGTTCGCCTGAACCCATCACGATGCCGCCGTATTCGGTGTAGTGATCTATTCGGCTTG
>JAYTWN010000276.1:0-2267 GCA_043743435.1 Acidimicrobiia bacterium | reverse complement strand
GCTCGCAGGGCACCAAAGAGCACAGCGGCAGGAATCGCAGCCAAGGGATTGTTGCGGGCGATCAGGGCTACAGCGACACCGTCGAATCCGTACCCTGGGGAGAAGCCCGGTCTGGCGCGATATTGCTCGCCAAGCAACATGGAGCAACCGGCCAGCCCGGCTAGTCCTCCGGAGAGAAACATCACGGCAACCGGCATGCGCTTGAGTGAGACTCCCGCCCGTGCTGCCATCTGGGGGTTGTGACCGAGCATGCGAACTTTCATCCCCGGAACGGTTTTGCGCAGAACAAACCACACCAGCCCGGCGATCAGCGCTGCAAGCAGTGCGCCCAGGTGCAGGCGTGAGGTTGAATTGGGAAGCAGGCGCACCAGACGGGCAACACCAGGAACTTCGGCTGATTGCGGCTCAGCATCACCATCACGGAGAAGTGCTTTGGAGTCAAGCGCGTACTCAATGAGATTAGCGGCGAGGTAGTTCAGGAGCAACGTGACGATGACTTCGTTTACGCCAAGACGTGCTTTAAACCAACCCGCAATCGATCCCCACAGTCCGCCAGCGGTAAACCCGGCGATAAGCGCGATTACTAAGGGAAGCGGTCCGGGGAGTCCCTTGGTGGCGATGGCTGCAGCCACAGCCCCTACGCCCCCGATGAGAATCTGACCCTCGCCGCCGATGTTGACCAAACCACCTTTGATAGCCACGATGAAACCACACGCCACAAACAACAATGCTGCGGCTTTATTCAAGGTGTTACCGATGGCGAAACCACTCGTGAGCGATCCATCAATAAGTGCACTTAGCGACTCACCGAGGGGTTTCCCTTTCAGCACAATGATGATGGCAGCCAAGGCAAAGCCGATAACGATGCCCAGCAGCGAAACGCCCAGTGATCGTTTCCACTGCGAGGAAGATTGTGCCTGGGTCTTGGAGTTCGCAACGGGAGTGACCGTCGTGTTCATTTCAGGCCTGCCATGAGTGAGCCGAGTGTTTCATACGATGCGTTTGCCACAGCCATTTCGCCCACGATTGATCCTCGATACAACACGGCTACGCGGTCGCACAGCGAAAGCAGCTCGCCAAGATCAGAAGAAATCAACAGCACACCCGCCCCGCCATCTCGGGCCTGCAACATTCGTTCGGTTACTTCTTCAATTGCTCCTACGTCGAGCCCTCGGGTTGGTTGTGAAGCCACCAGCACCGCAACCGGGCCAGAAAGTTCACGAGCCAAAATTGCCCGCTGTTGGTTACCCCCGGAGAGGCTGCGCATTTCGGTGTTCACGCTTGGCGTTTTCACTCGATACTGATCAACAAGTTCTTGCGCGGCGCTGTCGCAAACTTTTCCGTTGATGATGCCTCGTCGGCTGTAGGGGGCATCACCAATTCGGTCGGAAAGCAGATTTTCGCCGACGGACATATCCAGCACGCACCCGGTGGAGTGACGATCTTCGGTCACCACGCGAAGGCCTGCGTTGCTTCGTTGCAGTGGGCTCTGCGCGCTTACGGTTTCGCCGTTTACCAAAACTGATCCACCGGTCGCCATCGATAGTCCCGCAATCACGGCGACCAGTTCGCGTTGGCCGTTTCCTTCTACTCCTGCCAGACCAACGATTTCTCCTTTGCGGACGAAGAGATTTACCCCAGAGAGTCGATCTACGCCTGCTTCGCGGAGCGAAACGTCGCGCACTTCGAATACCACTGGAGCATCGGCTTTCACACGGGAGGCCACATGCTCAAGGGCGGTGTTGGCATCAACGGAACGACCACTGGAAATGGCTGATCGGAGACGAACCTCGCGGCCCACCATCATCCGGGCCAGTTCAGCACCATCGACCTCACCGGTGGAAACCGTCCCAACGGTTCGACCATTACGCAGCACCGTTACCCGATCAGAGATGGACATGAGTTCATCAAGCTTGTGGGTAATCAGGACAATCCCGCGCCCTTCAGATCGCAACACCCCAATCGTGGCAAAGAGCTGTTCCACTTCGCTAGGGGTGAGCACGGTAGTGGGTTCGTCGAACACGAGGACTTGTGGGTCACGGTAAAGACACTTCAAAATCTCGACTCGCTGCCGTTGGCCAATGCTAAGTGTGCCAACGATCCAATCCGGGGCAAGTTCAAGTTGGTACCGATCAGATAGCTCGCGAACCCTCTGGTCAATTTGTCGACGTTTGATCCAGCGTCCGCGTTCGTCTCCCAAGATGACGTTGTCGGAAACCGAAAGGGTAGGTACCAACGCAAAGTGTTGTTGCACGATGGCGACACCG
>JAYTWN010000275.1:0-24984 GCA_043743435.1 Acidimicrobiia bacterium | reverse complement strand
TTCGTCTCGCCAGGCTTGAGGGCCAACTCGGTGCTCGAGCCGTAGGTTCCGCTGGAAGCAATCGCTACGGCAATCAGGATCACCCCGATATGCACGATCATGCCGCCGTTGGCTCGGCCTACCAGTCCAGTAAAGACCGAAGCGTTGCGGGCCTTTGCGGCACGACCAGCCAACACCAACTGCCGTAGCGCTGAGCCAGCCGCAAACGCGCCAAGGAAAAACGTGAGCAACGCCTCGATGCCGCGAAGTCCAAACGCCACACAGCTCACGATGGCAATTACCCCAGCGACGAGGGGCCACTGCAAACGGGTGGTGAGCAATTCCGTTGATGCTTTACGCCACGGCAGAATCGGGGCGATGGACATCAGGAATAACAGACATAAACCCAGGGGGGTGGTCATGGTGTCGAAGTACGGTGCACCAATCGCTACGCGGTCACCATTCAACGCTTCAACCAACAAGGGGAATACGGTGCCGAGCAACACAACAAAGGCAAAGGCCGCGAATAACAAGTTGTTGGCCAGGAAGAAGCCTTCGCGAGACAACGGCGAGTCGATTGTTCCCGTTGAGCGCAATTGGTCACCGCGCATACCAATCAACACCAACGAGAGAGTCACTACGACCACGAACAACGAGAGAATCCAGATGCCGATGTTTGAGTTGGAAAACGCATGCACGCTTTCAATCACACCGGATCGAGTCAAGAAGGTACCCAAAATGGTGAGTGAGAAGGTGGCGCACAGCAGCGAAAGGTTCCAAACTCGCAACATGCCGCGGCGTTCTTGTACCAGAACCGAATGGATGAAGGCCGTTCCGGTAAGCCATGGAAGGAACGAGGCATTTTCCACGGCGTCCCAACCCCAGTAACCGCCCCAGCCCAAAACTTCATAGCTCCACCAGGCGCCAACGACAATGCCTAGGGTGAGACAGCCCCACGCTGCCAAGGTCCACCGACGGGTTTCGAGGAGCCAGCCTTCCCCTACACGTCCGGTAATGAGCGCGGCAATGGCGAAGGCAAAGGGAACGGTGAAGCCCACGTATCCCAAGTACAACAGCGGGGGATGCACGGCCATCAGCGGATGGTTCTGCAACAGCGGGTTGGCGCCCCGTCCGTCGGCCGGAACAATGTTGAGGCGCTTAAACGGATTGGCCGGGCCAATCATAAGCGCACAGAAGAATGCCGAAACCGCGAGCATGACCGTCATGGCCCAGGCCACCAGTGGATCGTCCTGTCGGGTTTTGAAGTGTCGCCAAACCAGTGTGGTGTACAAGGCCAGAACGAGTCCCCACAGCAGAATCGAGCCTTCGAGCGAAGACCACATTCCAGCAATGGTGTAGAGAAGTGGTGTGGCCCGCTGGTTGTTCTTGGCCACATAGTCGAGGGAGAAATCGTGGGTAATAAGTGCCCATTGCATTGCCGCTGTCGAGACAATTACTCCTGCGACGAAGACCGGAACATAGCGGTAGCCCAACCGGGCCACAGATGGACGATTCTTGGCTGTTCCATACCCAATGCTGAGGGCGCCGAACAACGCTCCGACAAAGGCGCACACAATGCCAAGACTGCCAATGGTGGCTTTCATAGGGTTCGGCCCGGTGTCGTGCTTGTTCGGGAAGTGAGTTGATCAGCAAAATGTCGCCCAGTAACGCGGTTTTTCTCATATGCAACGCTAAAAAGTGCCTTAGTGGGCGACATTTTGACGCCAAGACTGCCAATGATCGCCTTCACTTTGCAGCCTCAGTGGTGGCAGCTTCCGCAGCGTTTGGATCGTCGACGGCACCGGCCATGCGGTCTTTGTTCTTTTCGATGTAGTTCTCGTCGTGTTTGATTTGAATTTCGTCGCCAAGGAACAGTGGCTTGGTGCCAGCGGCGCGGGCCACTTGGTTGGGGGCGAACTGGCCGGCGATGACCACAGGGATGTTGTTGCGGAACAATTCCGGGGGAGTTTTGGGGAACGTGACGTGGACAACCGCGCCGTTCACCTCAACATCGAAGGTGACCAGCTTGTCGGAGTTCACTACGCTGCCATCGGAAACGAAACCTTGCAGACGGAATCGTTTTTCGCCAAGGGTGTCCATCCGGGCAATCGCTTCATCGGCGCGAAGAAAGTACGACACTGAACTCTTCAGTCCGCGAACGAGTACAAATCCAATGGCCACCACAACGAAGCTCAGGGCGATAATCGGCTTCTTGTTTGAGGCGCGGGGTGCCAAGGCATCAGCTAACTCACCGAGGTCGTCGTCAACCGAAGAGCGGTACTGGGCGCCACCAGCGTTGCTGTCAGTTGGCAAACCAAGGGCATCGTCGTGGAATTCGGAAGGGATGCGGGCACCGCTCATAAAAACAACTCAGTGGGAGGAGGGTCGGATCGGGTTAGGCGTTGTTGCGGGTCGAGGCGCGTTCGATGGCAGCTTCGACCGCCGTCACTTTGGTAGCGGTCTTGCGCATGATGATGATCAGGTACGCGGCGTAAAACGAAAGGGTGCCGAACACCGAAATGTATCCAGCGAGAACGTATGCGGTCATAGCGATCCTTGCGAAGTTGTGAGCGGTGACCCAACACCGGAAGCGGAAACCCCCGAAGCGGAAACCCCAGAAGCGCCAATGCCAGAACCGCCAACTCCAGAAGTGGCCGGGCGGCCTTCGGCGCGACGAGCAGCAATGGCAGCTTGCAAACCACCGTCACGCAAACGGTCCTGCCAACGGGCAATGCGGTAGCGCTGAATCAACAACCAGAAGTACACCAAGGTGAACCCAACAAAACCCAGCAGGAGAGCAACCAACTGCCAGCCTTGAACCGTGGCTTTGCCCGGCTTGAGTACCGAAGCTTGTTGATGCAACGTCCGCCACCACTTGACACTGAAATGCACCACCGGGACATCAAGAAACGCCATCAAGGCAACAATTGCGGACCGGCGAGCCCGCGAAGCCAACGATGCGGGAACCGAGCGAATGGCCAACACGCCGATGTACATGAACAGCAGCAATGTGGTTGATGTTATGCGCGCATCCCATTCCCACCAGTGGCCCCAGGTAGGACGGCCCCAAATTGCGCCGGTCAACAACGAAAGAACGGTGAACACCACACCAATTTCGGCCGACGCACCAGCAATTTGATCCCAGAAGAGCTTCCGGGTTCTGGGCCACAGCCACAGTAACGAAGCCACCGTCGTAATAGAAAAGGCCACGTAGGCGGTCCACGACACGCCGGGATGGATGTAGAGCAGGCGCACCTGTTCACCCATCAGCACGTCGGGACCGGTAGCCCAAAGCCCAAGCACGATGACAGTACCGAGCACGAATACGCTCAGTGTGGCCAATATTCGCGATGTAAATGTCTCGTTCATGCGTTTCCTAGTGTCCTGGGCAACAGGGTGCTGCGGTCAGGTTGCCCTCGAGGTGAAAATCTCGTTTCATGAGTCCTCCATGATGGCTCCGAATGCGGCGATACCGAATCCGATGTACAACACCGCAAACGCTCCAAGCAATTGAACCCAAGTCCACGAAGAAGCGGTGTCGTTGCTGAGTGCACCCTGAGTAGCCCTTACTGCTCCCATCAACACAGGCGCCGCTACCGGGAAAAACAGCAGCGGCAACAACGAATCGCGCACCCGCATCCCCTCCGTAAGTGCCCCATGACACGTGCCGAGCGCAGCCAAACCAATGGTCGAGACCACGCAGGTAACGATCAGCAGCACGGGGTTGGAAATGCCAGCATTGAAAAACAGCACCGCCCCGGCCCCGAGCAGGACTTCGAGCACCAACATTTGCACGGCCACCGCGGCGGCTTTGCCCAGAAAAATGCCGGCGGGAACTAGGGTGCTGAGGCGTAGCCCGTCCCGTCCACCGTCGGCGGTTTCGATGGCAAAAGAGCGTTGAACCGCCAACAGCATGGCAAACAGCGTGGCCAACCAGAACAATCCCGACGTAATAATCGCCGCCGTGACTGAATCCTTAGCCAATGAACGACTGTCATTAGGGTCACGAATGACCGCTGTGTCCAAGGCAAAGGCGAACAACGCCAAGATGATGAAGGCGAACGGCAGAACCTGGGTGGCCGTCACCTTCGAGCGCAATTCGATCCGCAAGTCCTTGCCGGCCACGATCAGGGCGTCGCGAATCATGAGCCCACCGCGCTCAAACACTCAGGAACCGCAGGAACCGCAGAAATTCCAGTGCCCATCGTTTCGTTCACCACATGTCCGCCCGACAAATGCAGTGTTCGAGTGGCTAGAGCCTTGGCGCGGTCGTCGTCATGGGAAGCAAGGATGACGGTTGAGCCAGCGGCAGCCGCTTCACGGATGAGGGCATCGAGCAGGTCGCGGCTGTCGGCATCGAGACCGGTATGGGGTTCGTCGAGCAACCACAGCTTGGGGGCACGGGCCACGACCGCAGCGAGCGAGGCCCGGCGCCGTTGACCAGCAGAACATGCATGCACTGGTAACGAGGCGACCCGGGCATCAATGCCCACCCGGTCCATTGCCGCCACCGCTGCCGACGGGTTGCCACCGGAAGCTCTGATAGCAAAGCGGACGTTGTCAGCAACCGTGAGATCGTCATACAAAAACCCCGCATGGCTCAAAAAGCCCACGTCACCCCGTATGGCCCGGCGATTTCGGCCTGTGTGCTTGTCCAGATCCCGTCCGAGAATCACCACCCGACCTGCGGTGAGGGGGATTAGCCCGGCGCATACTTTGAGCACGGTGGTCTTGCCGGAGCCATTCGGTCCCCTTACTAGTGCGACTTCACCGGGGCGAACGGTCAAGGAACACCCGCTGAGGGCCGGGAACGAACCCAGCACCACCACGGCATCGCGGAGGGCAACACTGGGCCTGACCTCTGTCGACGGGTCGTGTGGCGGGTTGGCTGAATCGAGGGAGGAATCAGCGCTCACAAGAATTCAAGGTTACGACGCTCCAGCCCACTTTGACGAAGCCCGCCTCTCAGGTGCGATGTCAGCCTCGTGCCCGCCCCTCGTGTCCACCTCGTGTCAACAGCGTGTCAATCCGCCTGTGAGCACGCATTCAAGGCGCGTGTCGAGGAGGCCGATAGCGTGAAGACCATGGTGCGTCGACTGATTTCTGGAGTGGGTAGAACCCTCATAACCGTCGGCACGTTGTTGTTGCTGTTTGTGGCCTACCAACTATGGGGCACCGGTCTGAAATATGACCAACTGCAAAACAAGGCTGGGAAATCCTTCGCCGCAGAGCTGGCTGCAGCAGGCCAACCGGCCCTCTCGTCGGATTCGGCTGGTGGTTTCGGAGGATTCAGTGAGGCTGAACTTGCCGACGCCGCAGCCGGTAAAGCCATTGCCGTTGCCCCACCTGACGTTGCCTCACCTGACGTTGCCCCACCCGAAGTTGAACCACCTGGCGTTTCTACGACCACCAGTTCAACCCTGCCGGCAACGCCCGTCACGCCCGTCACGCCCGTCACGCCCGTCACGCCCGTAACCCCGGCCAAGACCGTTCCCGCCAAGACCGTTCCGGCCGTCCCCGATGCCGCCCAGCCGCCGACCACCATTGCGCCGAGCACGCTCGCTCCCAAACTTGCTGCGGTTCCCGTTTCGACGTTGCCCAAGGTGAAGCCCGGTCGCACGCAAATGAAGCGTCCGGTTGCGGGAGCGAGCCTCGGGCACATTGTTATCCCGCGGATTAAAATGAACCAGATCTACGTTTCGGGGGCCGGAGTTGAAGATCTCAAAACCGGCCCGGGGCATTACCCCTCCACAGCGCTTCCTGGCCTGGACGGCAACGCCGGTATCGCCTGTCACCGAACCACCTATGGCGCGCCCTGCTTGAACCTCGACCTTTTGAAGCCCGGCGATGTGATTGGCTTCGTCACCCTCTACGGTAAGTTCGCTTATAAAGTTGAAAAAATCTTCGTGGTTGGTCCGAAAGATCGCAAAGTGCTTGCCCCAACACCAGGCCAAAACGTTCTCACCATGACGACGTGCCACCCCGCCTATACCGCTCGTGAACGTTTGGTGATCCGGGCCCGTTTGGTTGGTGAAGCGCTCGATGAAGACTTGGTGTTTGAGCCTGAAGTTGTGCCGGTTGTGACCGTTCCTCGCCCGAAGCCGACTGTCCCCGCAACCACTGCGGTACCTACGACCTTGGGTGAACCGGTCGCCTTTGATACTGCAGCTCCGGTAGTTCCCGATGACGGTTTGGCTTCAGAATCCACTGTTTCGGCTCCAGATACAACCGCTGTGATTGATACCTCAGTCGATACGTCGGTTGGCGCATCGGTCTCTCCTGTGGGCAGTCCCGACACGCAGGCCGGAGTTTCTCTCACCGACGACTCAGCCAATGTGGGCTCGGGTCCAGTCCGTCACTTCGGCTGGTTTACCGGCAAGCAAAGCTTCTGGATCTCGACGCTTACCTGGGCCGCCGCTTGTGCCGCTATTTGGTTCGCCGCATGGCTGTTCGTTCGCAACCGTCGACGCATGGCTCGGGCCCTGGTTTATACGTTTGGGTTTTTCCTACTGTTCCTACCCGCCCTGTACTTCTGCTTCGAAAACCTCACCCACCTCCTGCCCGAAAACGTCTAGCCGAATTCCTCTGTATCGCTTGCTTTGGTTTCGTCTGCTTTGGTTCAGTTGCTTTGATTCGACCGCCTGGAGTTCGTCTGCCTTTGGTGGGCTGGTATGCGGTTGGCAAACGTTGACCTTGGCGCTGCTGCTCAACGTTGCCGTGCTCGGACTGGTTTTTGAGTGTTCGCAGAGTAGCTCGACGGTTATAAATTTGGTGCGGGCGTTGCTGCATGGGGTCGGCGTTTGCGTCGGACCTTGAGCGTGGACAAGTTGATAGCTTCACCGGTGTTGGCGTCGACGACCTGAGCGTTGATCACTGCACCCGTTTCGGCGTTGATCATTTCGATGGATGCGCCTGCGGGGTGCCTTTCGGTTGGCGGGAAAAGCCAGTCTTCGCCGAATCGCCACATGGCTGCGAGTACGTCGAAGAAGGCCAACCCTTTGGGGGTGAGCGAATATTCGTAGCGCGGGGGATTCGATTGGTATGGGGACTTACCGAGTAGTCCTTCGTCAACCAGGCGGTTGAGTCGTTCGGTAAGGGTGGCCCGCGAACAATCGAGCCGTTCATGGATTTGTTCAAACCGACGCACGCCGTAGGCGATTTCGCGCAGCACCATAGGGGTCCACCAGTCACCCATCAGGTCGGTGGTGCGGGCAATGGGGCAGGGGGCGGTATCGAAGCGGGTTCGTCGCATGTGGAGGATGAGCCTATCGAGATGCCAGCGGGGTTTGCGGGTCGGTGGGATTTGTGGTTGGGGCTACTGAGTTGGAGTTGGCTGAGTTGGAGTTCGAGTTGGAGCGTGAATGTCGCCCACTAAAACTGTTTTGCGCACAAGCTGTGAGAAAAACCGCGTTAGCGGGCGACATTTGCATCGGGACAGACCGTCCGCGACCTCGACTTCAGCCTGAGTTTTGGCATTTGGCAGAGCTGGTGTTCGGCTGTCGGTTAGGCGACGGGCTCCAGGCGGGCGGGAACATGTTTGTGGAATGGCGTGCCAGCGATGCGGTCGCGGTGTGATGCGGCGGTGAGTTCGTTGGGAGCTACGCCTTTGCGGTCATCGGACGTGCCGGTTCCCATGCCGTTCGGTAACGAAACGTGGCCTTCACGCATCATGGCGCTCACCTCAACCAGAACCTCCACGACACCTCGCTCCGTGGATAATCGAGCCATCGCGCCGTCGAGGAGACCGTAACGATCGGCGTCAGCAGCAGACACTCGTAGGGCACCGTCGGCATCCTTTTTGCGCCACGTGTTGTCACGGATGATGGTGTTGGCGGTGAAGCTGCGGCGTTCTCCAGCGGAGAGTACCAACGGAAAATCTTTGTCTCCCGACGGGGATGACGGATTGAGCTGATCGGGCTCAGAGAGCGACCGCAAGTCAGGAAGCAACTCGTCGATAATCAGTTGCACCTTGCCTTCTGGAGTCTTCACTCGTGGCCAAACGTCGTCCCACTCGTCGACGGTGAAGGTGACTCCCGATGGGCTGGAGAGGATGGCGTCGAACAGTTTTTCACCCGGTTCGAGTCCTTCCCCAGTAAACCCTGCGCGCTTAACACTCTCGGGAAAGCCCAAGGCGCAACGGTGTGAGGCCCCCCACAGAATTGCTGCCGATGCTGCACCTTCGGGCAGAGTCGGGCCGAGGGTGCGGTAGAGGACAATAGGCGCAAACGAACCGAGAGCGGGAATGGCACTGGTGGCAGCAAAGAAGGCTTCGCCAAACGCGGCACGACTGACAGCGGCAGCAGCACGCAAGGGGGCATACATTTCGTCGGTAAGAAGGCCGAGGGCTTCTACTAAGCGCGCATGGATTTCTGGTTCCGGCAACGAGTTGGGCAACGGATCAAGCAGAGGCTTGCGGAGATGGAACACGTTGTTGGGAAAGTCGAAATTGAAGAACGTTGCTTCCCACTTTTCATACTGCGACTGTGCGGGCAACACATAGTGGGCGAGGCGTGCGGTTTCGGTCATGGCCACGTCTATAACCACGAGCAATTCCAAACTGGCCAGTGCTTCGCGCATGCGTTGCGAATCGGCCAACGAGTGCGCGGGGTTGCCGGATTCCACCAACATCGCTCGGTAGCGCGCAGGGTGATCGGTAAGGATCTCTTCTGGGATCACATTGCAGGGCACCAGACCCGAGATGATTTTGGCACCGGCGACGGGGCTTACGTTGAACTTCTTGGTGCCATCCGCATTGACTTTCGGGGTGCTCTCTCCGCCACGGGCAATAGCCACTAGGGAGGTTGAAGAGTACTGCGTACCCGGCTTTGCGAAATTACCCGTAAGTAGCCATACAAGTTTTTCGAGGTAGCTACACAGCGTGGAGTGGATGCCCATCTGGATGCCCAGGTCTTCAAACGCGGCCACGCTCTGTGCTGCCGCAATCCTCCGGGCGGCTCGGCGGAGAAGGTCTTCATCGACACCACATCGCTTGGCAAACGCTGGGATGTCGATAGTGCCTAGTTCGCTTACGATCTCAGCGAGGCCGTCGGCGTGATCATTGAGCCATGCCGTGTGGGTGAGGTTGTCTTGAGTGAGGATGGCGGCAAGTGCGGTGAGGCACCAAGCGTCGGAACCGGGCAGAACCTGGAGGTGGAAATCGGCCAACTCGGCGGTCTCTGATTTTCGTGGATCGATCACGATCATGGACCGCGCGGGGTCTTTGGCAATCTCCTTGAGCGTGGTGCGGGCGTGGGCCATGCCGTGGGATTGCCAAGGGTTCTTGCCGACGAATAATGCCACTTCGGTGTGCTCAAAATCGCCGCGCACCATGGTGCCAAGCATCTTGGCGTTGACCCAAAACTCGCCCGTCTTTTCTTGACTAAGCGCGCTTGCTTTGTATCGTGAACCAAGGGCCCGCAGGGTTGCCCCCGAATACGCGCCGCCAAGATGGTTACCTTGTCCGCCACCGCCGTAGTAGAAAATCGATTCTCCGCCGTAGTTCGTTTTGACCGCCAAGAACTTCGCTGCGATTTCCGTGATTGCAGTTTCCCAACTGATTTCTTCGTAGGTGCCGTCGGCAGCGCGGCGCAGTGGTGAGGTCAGCCGGGTGCCACCGTTTTGGTAGTGATCCAACCGAAGGGCCTTTTCGCAGGTGTACCCCTTGGATGCCGGATGGGCCTTGTCGCCGCGGATGCGCACGAACCCCCGCCCATCGCCAAACTTGGAAGGGCCGCCCAACTTGATCTCAACGCCACAGTTCGACTCGCACAGGATGCACGCCGTCTGTTTCCACTCGGCCCCGCCGGCCTGCTCGTCTGCCCCGCTTGCGGTTTCGACACTTTCGATTTCGGTCATCTCGGTCATTGCAACTCCAAACTCGTTGGCCAGTCAGTTCAACAAACGAACTTACTCACGGCGGATGGCCAATGCAAGTGCGGGACCGTGATTGTGAGTGTGAGTGTGAGAAACCGACCACAGCCCCGTTAAGGATGAAGCGCTGATGCTCGGGCTGCTTTCGTCACGTCATTTCCTTAGATTTCGTGACTTCGGGGGCGGAAGGGTTCGGTTCAGCGGTGCTCTACTGACGCCGATACCTTGGCGATGGCTTCTGTGGTGTGTCTGTGACCGGCACCCTGTTTGGTTGATCCGTTCGTAACCCGTCAGAAATGCTTGGGTCGGCGTTCGTTACGGTGCTCTACTGACGCCGATACCTTGGCGATGGTTTCTGTGGTGTGTCTGTGACCGGCGCCTTCTTTCGTCGATCCGCTCGAACCCGTCAGAAATGCTTGAGTCGGCGTTCGTTAGCAGGTAACCGGCGCCGATACCTTGGGCGATTGGCTCGTAGCGGCTGCTCCGAATACCGAGTGATTGCTGACGCGACCCTGTTTGTGGTTCCTGAATTATTCGCGGTCATGCGGAGATGATTGATGAGGTTTGCTCTTGCTGCGTGGGTGCTGGCGGGTTCCTGGGGTGTAGGTCAAAAAGCGGTTGGGGTTCGGCTCGGCTTTGCCTCCCGAAGCTCCGACACGAATCTATGCGAACATATGGGTTTACGCTGTGAACCTATGCGGACAGAGGAAATTCATTCAGGTCTTGAGTATCGGTTTGGTGTTTTGCGAAGCGTTGAGGTTTTGGTGTTCGCATACCTTTGGGTGTTGGCCGAGCGGTTGACGCGAGTACCGTTCCATCTTGGTAGTTGAACAGAATGGTTCTTTCCGGGTCACCGGTGATTGTGAAAACTCCATCGTGGTGTTGTTGGTGATCGCGGTAGCAAAGGCTGATCATGGAACGAACATCAGTTACCCGGTCGGCTCGATTTTCGAACATGTGATGTGAATGGGTCTTTCCGATGCCTTCGCATTCAGGCATTCGACAGACCCCATCGCGAAACGCCAAATACCGTTCCTGACGCCAAGTCGCATGGTGCTGCGTGGTAATCAATCCAGTTGGCAACCCATTTTCATCACAATGCTGAATATCGATCTGTGCGTCACAGAGGATTGCTTGGAGCCTTGGATGATCGACCGGTGGACCATTCTCAAAACTGATGCCCCCGGATGCTGCGTTCCAATGAATAATCAGCCGTGTATCCGCTCGTTGCACTGCATCAGCAAACGAAGCAACCTTGCGTGCCTCGCCTTGCGATCCCAAGGGACCTTGAGCGTCATGGTGAGTGTCGTCAACATCAGCGCTTTCGTCAGCTGTATCGGATTCCGGAAATGGATCGACGTCGTAGTCAACGATCGTTCTCGTGCCTCGAGGGTATCCCGCAAAAGTCGTGGTTTCTCCGCCTGTCGTGCCCTTTTCCTTCCGAGCTTGTGATGCTGACGCCGTATTTGAGACTGACGAATTTTCGAATTCGTGTAGGGCGACGGATGCGTTTCCCTTCGTCATGATCAACAATGCATCCGCCATACGCGCACTCGGCGACGGACGTTCCTTATCACCAAGCCCGATTCGATCGGCAATCTTTCGTAACTGCGCTTCCAGTTGACGAGCTTCAGCGAAGGGAAGCCGACCATGTAACCGAGTTGACTGTCCATCTTCTTCGGGTTTGAAAGCCAAATATCTGCCTTTCTGGGCTGCGAAACGCTTCTCCGTCAACTGCCCACGGCTTGCTACCGCTTGACGCTGCAACTGTGCGGACGTCGCCGTTTTCGCCATATCAAGTGCACTCTGTTCCGAACCCGCTTGAGCGATGGCGGCCACAGCACCAAGTTGCCCATTTGAAATCTCACCTCGACGATGTGCGTCTGCAACTGCCGGTAATGCAGCGACCTGCTTCGCCATAGCAATCTCACCCGCAGCCTGCTTCGCGGTACTCGAAGTCATATTCGCCACTCTGCTCGCCGTTTTCCGTTCTGATACCCCATCGTCAGCATCCGACTGTGCAATTTCCGCCAAAATTGCCAGCTGCTCTGCCGTCAACCGAGCCAACGATTTACCAATCACCCGCAACCGATCGCTCAGTACTTTCATGCGAGCATCGGTCATTGCCATGTCCATCAGTCTACGAACATACGTACGATCCTGTCAAGTGGCGTGTGCGGAATGTGTGCTCATTTCTCCGCCCCGTAAAACAATCGCACGACCGCCCACTGACCCATCCCTTAGCCACGGTCACCAGTCATCAACCCCTCTGCGCAAAACGAAATGGTCCTCGACAGGAAGTGTGAGGGTTCGGGACGCGCCAGTCGAAATTTCCACCGATGGTTGCCGTTTAGGGTGCGCTGAGATTGGTCCGAGCGTGGGAGCGAAGTCACGATAGCGCGAACGTACTGAACGACGTTCTTGTGTCCCCGCGCCCGCCGTCAAGTGCAACTCGTAAGCCTACATAAGGGCCGATATCGGGTGGCCTCCGATCGGGCTCAGCGCGCTCCTTCGGGCCAAGTGTGTGTGCACGGTCCGGCAGGCAGTCGGAGTGGCTACGAGGGGCGCTAACGGCCGGAGGCCGACGAGGAGTCATCATGCAAAAGATCCAGGTGTCAGCCGTTTTCCCCAACATTGCGCCCGCCGACCTCGCTGCGTTCAAACAGGTCGCCGCAGAAGCGCTCAAGCTCACGATCCCTGAGGCTGGAACGCTGCATTACGACTGGTTCTTCTCTGAGGACGAGACGAAGTGTGTGGTGCGAGAGATCTACGCCGACTCAGACGCGATGTTGGCCCATTTGGGAAACGTGGGTGAGTTTCTTGGCCGCCTGATAGAGCTCGGTGGCGGGCTCGAGCCCGAAGGTTTCGGCTCTCCTTCCGCTGCGCTCTCTGAGGCGATCGCGCCATTCAATCCCACGGTGTACTGAGAACTTTCAGGGCAAGTAACGCAGCCCGTGATCGTGTCGCGGCCAGGCTGCATTTACCGCGTGTGAGCGGTTCAGCCTGGTCCCCCGCGAAAGGCTTGTAGTCGGCTGCCCTCATGGGTCGCCGCAGGCGCACACTTCGCCCGTGTGTGATGGTTTCATGACCTGCTGAATATCGGGTGATATGTACGTGATCACGAAAGAAGCGTTGGCGGTATGGCTGGTTTACGAAATTTGTGGGTGGTCGATTGGTAAGTAATTTTCGTGCCATGGCGTTTCTCACGACTCTTGCGCAACGTCGTGAGCTGCCTCGCTGCAGCGCCGGCGAGCAAAAATAGCGTGATGCTGGCATGCTCGCGCACCATTCGATCGATTCCCGGTCGTGAAAGCGCCGTGGGGTGCTCAAGTTTGGTATTCGGTGGCGAGCCATTTGATGGTTGCACGCTGGCCAATCCACTACGGTCGATTTCATGCTTGACGTTCCAGAGTTCGTAAGAAACAAGGCCGTGGCTTTGGGAGCTCACGCGTAGCTGGATCGTCTTCCAGAATTAGTGTCGAGCATCGAACGCGATTGGGGTCTGAATGTCGGGCGTGTGTTTCCCGATGGCACTGAGGCACTGAGGCACCGAGGCACCGAGGCACTGAGGCACTGGTGGCCGAAGCTCGGTTACACGACGGCACTTACGTAATTCTTAAGTTGATGATCAACCGCTCCGGAAACCACGCTCGTCATGAGATCACGGTTCTTCATTTGGCCAATGGCGAAGGTTGCGTGAAACTGCAGACGACAGCGGGGTAAGCGTCCTAAGGTTGATGCGTGCAAATTGGGACAATTGGATCCGCCCACCGAGCCGACGTGTTGGGCGGCGGCGTGGTGGTGGTCAACGGCGGCGGCGCTGATGAGGTGCGGATTTCTTGGTGGATTGGTGGAGACGACCGCTGGTACATGCCCGATCGCGAGATCACCACACGCCAAAGCCTGGTGCGCAACACCCCGATTGTGTCGACGGCTATGCGGGTTCCGTCGGGCGATGTGGTGGTCAATTGTTTCGGTGCCGTGCAATCGCAACGCGACCTCTGCGTGATCGACATTGATAACCGATCCAAAGTTCCCTTTGTATGCGCGCTGATTATGAAGGGCCCGGGGGTTCGCGATGTGACGCTGAGCGGATCAACCCTGAAAATCGGTGGCTTCCCGATTCTGCACTTGGCAAAACCCCCCACTCGAATGGCTGCAGTACCGGTTGGTGGCGACCTCGAATCGGTGGTGATCTCGGGCGAAGCAGGCGTGAAGCTCACCAGTGTCGAAGGGCCTTCGGAAATTGCCGTGCTGTTTCCTGTCACCCATGGCACCACTGTCCGCTCCGGAATCCTGCTTGGCGTGGGCAGTGCGGTGGCCCTCATGGGTTCGCCCGTTCTTTCGGCCCTTGGTGAAGTGCACAATCTGGCCAACGGCTGGCAAACCCAGATGCGCCGCGCCCCGGCGTTGATTCTTCCTGATCGCGAACGTACCCAAAAGCTTGACATCACTATGGCTTCGGTGCTGCTCGCCTCGGAACCAGCTGTTCGTGCCGACGGTAACATTGATTTGGTGGAACGAGCCGATCTGGCGACCGCATTGGCGGGTGGTGGGTTTGAAGCTGAATCGGGTGCTTTGCTGGAAGATATTGCTGATTGGCAAAACACTAAAGGCGGATTCGAAAGCCCGCTTACTACTGCGTTAGTACTACGTGCACTTGGTACCTACGCGCGGCTTAGTGGCAACGCAACCTTTGGTGACACACTCTCTCCGGCCGCTGCTGGTGCCGCCGAATTTTTGCTGAAGGACGCCAAAAAAACACCCAGCGACGCACCAACTCTCGCGGCGCTTTGGTGGGCGGCGCAGGTGTTTAGCGTGGGTGGCGATCGCCGGGCTGCGGAGCAATGTGTGAAGGCGTGGCGTAAAGCCGATCGACCGTGGCCACTGCCCGCCGCAGCATTGCCTGCTTTGCCTGCAAGTAGTGAGGGTGGGGTACTGGTGGCTCAGGATCAGCCTCGGTTGATTGCGCAAGCTCTTGGCCTTTTGGGTGAAGTTATCCGGTTTTTTCCTGCTGATGATGGCGCCTCGTTTGGGGTTGATTTGTTGAGTGGATTTGAACCGGGTTGGCGAGGACAGAACATTGAAGTTCGCAACGTGGCGGTACCTGGTGGGCGCATGTCCTATGCGGTTCGTTGGCACGGTCAACGGGTAGCGATTCTTTGGGATCTAGTGCCGATTGGCCGGGGTGCCGACATTGAATCCTCGATTGGTGCTGATCTTGCTGATCTTGCTGGTCTTGCGGGTCATGCTGGTCTTGGTCAAGCGCCGGTCTCCGTCACGCTTGGCAAAACCCCTATGCGTACCGATGAATCGGGGATCGTGCTTACCTGTCGTGCACTTGACCCGAACTGGTCCTCAACCGTGCTCCGCGGCGAGGGCCTCCTCCTGACGGTTTCGTGATGTGACTCTAAAACGGTGGCCAAATGTCGCCCACTATCGCTGTTTTTCTCGTTGCTTACGGGAAAAACTGGCTTAGTGGGCGACATTCGCGTTGCAATTCGAATCAAGGAGGAAAACATGAGTTGTACGTTTTGTGAAATCGCCGCCGGAACGCTCAGTGCTGCCATGGTGCTCGACGAGCCCGAGGTGCTGGCCTTTTTGGATCGCTCCCCGGTCTTTCCCGGCCACGTCCTGATCGTGCCGCGCACGCATTACGAAACACTGACGGATTTGCCTGCGGAGTTACTGCCGATCGTATTTGGCGCCGCCCAACGTATCGCACTCGCGGTGCAACAAGCATTGGGTGCTGATGGCACCTGGGTCTCCATGAACAACACGGTGAGCCAAAGTGTTCCCCATTTGCATGTGCACGTAATACCCCGAAAACGCAAAGACGGACTTCGAGGTTTCTACTGGCCCCGCGTGAAGTACCCGTCGGAAGAAACCATGCACGAAGTTGCCGCATCGATCCGCGTTGTGATGACCGCGTTGTGTTGACCGCGTTGTGTTGACCGATGAAACCAACACTTGGTGAACCCGGTTTGTGTCTCCCTGTCATGAAAGCTGTGTTCCGGATTCTCGCAGCCTTGGCTCAACGCAACGCTGAAAGCAGTTGTCGTGAGGGACGCGATTGGTCTGACCGACCCATCTCGCTTCCGCTCGAATCGTCCAAATTTTGTTAACGGGGTTGCTGTCTTGCGTCTTCACTTTTACTATGTTGGCATAGTGTGTGGCTGCAGGGACCCATTGTGGCTGGGATGCGTCGCTGGGGCCACTTTCTGTCACATATGGCCCACGCTCGTCGTGGTGGTATTCCGTGGCGTTTTGAAAACGACTCGCTGCGGGTAGTGTCGAGGGGTGCCGCTACTTGATACAACGGATCGTCGGCTGTTGAAACTGGCGTGGCCGGCATTTCTAACTCTGTCGGCTGAGCCCATTTACATCCTGGTGGACAACGCCATCGTTGGGCATATCAGCACCCCGGCACTTGGTGGCCTGGCTATTGCTGGAACGATCCTTTCCACCATCTCGTGGTTAATTGCCTTTCTGGCGTCGGGAGTCACCACGCAAGTGGCGCAGCGCAAAGGTGCGGGCGATACCGACGGTGCTCGTGAAGCCGTGAGCCAAGGACTCAACCTGGCGTTGCTGCTGGGCTTGATCGCGGCGTTGATCATTGCCATTGGCGCACCACAACTGGCAGCGCTCGTCGGCGGAAAGAACTTGGTGCTCACTGCCGCGATCACGTATTTGCGCGTTGCTGCGTTGGGACTTCCAGCTATTGCCGTCACGTTTGCTGCTCTAGGTTGGTTTCGCGGGATCGAGGATTTGCGGCTCCCAGTTCGGGTGGTGATCGGCGCCAACATTTTCAACGTGCTGTTGGAAATGCTCTTTGTGTGGGTGTTCAAGTGGGGCATTGGTGGCTCGGCATGGGCCACGGTATTGGTGCAATACTTCGCTGTTGCGGTGTACCTGGGCTCGATGCGAAAGGTCATCAAACCGCAACGTCCGCAACGAGAAGCCCTACGAGCCTTGGGACGAATCGGTGGAGCAATGCTCGTCCGCACAGGCTTAATGGTAAGTACGATTACGTCTTCAACGTGGTTGGCCAGTCGGTTGGGTGACACTTCGCTCGGTGCGCACCAAATTGGTTTTCAGATTTACTTCTTCTTCGCCCTGATGGTCGATGCCTTGGCCGTCTCTTCGCAATCAGTGTTCGCGTCGCAGATGGGTTCCCGATCCGGCTTGCCGGTTGGAAGAGAACCTGCTGGTGGGGCTCGAAGCGCAGCGGAGTTGGGGCCCGCCACATTTGAACTGGGCTCGGGTCAGCCCGGAGAATTGTGGCCGGTCACACGTCGGTTGATGCGGCTTGGCTTATTGGCCGGATTGTTCTTGGCGTCGGTTTTGGCCGCCGGTTCGACGGTGCTGGGCCGCTTCTTCTCCTCCGACCCTGCCGTGCTCAAACTGTCGGTAGGTGTGCTGCTGTGGTGCGCGCTGATGCAGATAACGGGAGCCGTCGTTTTCGTGCTTGACGGGGTGTTGATGGGGGCCGATCTGTTCGCCAAGTTAGCCTTCGGGGCCATGGCATCAGCGGTGGCCTTTTGGATCTTGGCCGCACTGCAGGTACGAACCCCTCCGCTGTTTGGCGGCCTCAATGGTGTGTGGATGGCCCTCAACGTTTGGATGGCCGTCCGGCTGGTGGGCAACGTAAGCATTGCCGCGCACTACCTTCGCAACCCAGGCCAGCCCAGTGCCAGGGTATGACAGGAGGATCCGGAAGAGCCCGGCATACGGTGAACGGTACTGATAGCAAATCGTTCGCTGGGACGCCGTTGTGAGCCCTCAAGCATTCCGTTCATACAGCAGCGAAAAAGTGACCTTGCCGGTTAGCCCAAGAAGCCGTCGACTGTAGAACCGCCGGGAGCTTCAACGAAACGGCCACCACTCCATTGCGACGCGTACACGGTGAACCCAGCGACCGAAGGAAATAGCTTCGATCGTTTGTACACATAGGGCTTTTGTGCATAGGTAGATGTGGCCTCTGCGCGTCTGAGATAGGACTTCACTGTTGCTCCCACTACGGCCGGCGTCGCATCTAATACTGATTGTTCTAGTTTGCTGAGCAGCGAAACACCGTCGACCACTGAAGTGAAACTCTGCACGGCCACGGGGTCAGTAGACCGCTTGATCTTGAACTTCGTGGCAGCGTTCGTGTAGTCGACAAACTGTTGAAAGGCGGCTTGAGCATCGGCGTTGGGCCGTGCGGAAAGGACAACCCAACCTTCGGCGGTGTCGCCCGCAGCCTCAAGCGTGGCTGGTGTTGCGCAGGAATCGGTGGTGATTATGCGACCGGGAAACGCCAGAGTCTTTGCTGCTTCCATCGCTGCGACACAGTGATCGGGTGAGGCCAGAACAATCATGGCACTTGGCCCACCCGCAGCAACTCCCGCATCGGTGACGGCACTGAACACAGTGCCGATGGTCGTCGTGTCGACCTTCCCTTCCGTAAGCGTAGTTACGATTGGTTGTAGCCCCTTTGCTCGTAAGGGACCCAATGCTAAGGCCAGCCCAGCTTTCGAACCGGAGTCCGACGACACCAAAATGGCTACCGCACGAGGGTTGTCAACCGTCGACACAAAAACGCCCGTTGCTGCAGAAACCGTGGCCGCAGCCGGAGCGAGATAGACAGCATTGGGATCGGACGACTCTGCGGTGCTGAGTGGAGATCGCCCGACGACCAACGTGTTCGTGGCGCGCAACACCTCTGCAGCTGCGGGCCAGGTGGCATCGCCAGATCCTTCAAGCACCAACTTGACCTTCTTACCCAGTAGCTGATTCGCACAGGATTTTGCTGAAGCCGCACTGCCTTTGGTGGAGCACATGGCCAACTTCAGGGGACGTCCGCTCACGCCGCCGTTGGCGTTCACAAACTGCTCGGCCAACAACGCCTCTTGAGTCCCGGCACCGTTTTGGGAAATCCAGCCAACTATGACCGGTGCACCAGCAACCTTGATGGGCTTCGGTTTGGCCGGGATCGTCGTCGGCGGAGTTTTCTTCTTTGCTGCATTGGCAACGCCCGCTAGACCGGTTGACGCCATGGTAGTGCTGCCCAAAAACGCCAGTGTGAGGACGAACACCGCAAAGGGGCGCTTGTGCTTTTCATTCGCCCGCTGATGCTGCGTTGCTTGCCCTGGGTTCCCAATCCGGCTTGCCGGTTGGAAAAGAACCTGCTGGCGGGACTCGAAGCGCAGCGGAGATGGGGCCTGCCAGGTCAGCGTTGGTTGCCTCGGTGAATCCATGCCGTCGACGTTAGGGTGCCGTCGACCGAACACGCCGTCAATCGCGGTTCCCAGGCCGGTGCCAAGGGCCTCACGAAGGGTTGGTCGCTTCGGAATTCTTCGAGCGTTGCGCTACCTTGGGATCTTCCAGGTCCTCCAAGTGTTTTCAGTCTTCTCCGCGTTCTGGGTCAGATCGAAGGGAACTCTTGGCATGGATGAACGATTGCGGTGACCGCACCTCGTACCGAGAGATCGCACCCCACCCATGTTCGCCCTACGCTGGCCGAGTGCCCGCTCGTCGTACTCCGCCGAAACCCACGCGGTCACCAACTGAGAAACTCGCGAGCAGAGGCAAACCTGCCAAGCCAGCAAAAGCTGCCAAAGCGACAGAGGCCGCTAAACCGAGCAAGGTGACGACACCCGCAACGGCCTCACGACCAAAGAAGCCGAGCGGCCCCAAACTTCTAACGAAGCCAACGAAGCCAACAATTCCTGCGAAGACGACAATTTCAGCAAAGGCTGCCAAACCATTAAAAGCGAGCAGTCCTACTAAGGTCACCGCCCCAATCAAGACGATGAAACCGGCAGAGACCTTGACTTCGCCGAGGCCGAGCAGTTCGACGAAACCCGCAGCCCCGGCGATCATGCGGCCAACCAAGAAGCCGACGAAGAAGACACCGCCGAATCTTAAGGTCGAACAATCCCTTTGGGCCGACGGTCACGAAATCATCGTAGGTATCGACGAAGTTGGCCGCGGATCATGGGCGGGGCCCTTGTCTATTGGAGCAGTTGTGCTACCCAAAACCGGTCGGGTGAACGGTGTACGGGATTCGAAAATGCTCACCGAACGTGAACGTGAAGCGCTCTTTGATCGTGTGGCCGATGGTGCACAACACTGGGCCATTGGTTCGGTGAGTCCCGACGAATGTGATCGCATTGGCATGTCGGCGGCGCAAAAACTGGCGGCCCAACGTGCCATTGAAGGACTTGGGTTGAGTTTTGAGAAAATAGATCGTGTACTTATCGATGGCAACTGGGACTTCGTGAGCGAATTTCTTGGCGAAGGCAAAACGCAACGCATCATCAAAGGTGACGCCACCTGCCTCACCATCGCCTCGGCCTCAGTGCTTGCCAAAGTAAGTCGCGATCGTCTTATGCGCGCCTATGATCCTGAATTTCCCGGATTCAACTTTGCCGAGAACAAGGGCTACCCCTGTCCCAGACACAAAATGGCGTTGCAAGCGTACGGACCAACGTCGATCCACCGTCGCTCCTGGGTCTTCATGGACCACATCCCCTGGACCGGCGTGCCGCGAATCGTTCCCGCGCACCTGGCCGTGGGCGTTTCCGTCGACCAAGAAGTCCTCTTCTAAAGCCGAATTCTCGGGTTACTTCTTTTTTGGAGTGCGTTCTGCGATGGGTGTAACCGCGCGAACAGCGGATCGTGCACCCTTGAGCGTGAAGAACATGCCGACCGCAAGTCCCGCCATAGCCAGAATTACGCCGATGCGGTTCACAGGCAGCGCCATGCCGCCAAGGACGAATGCCCGTGAACCCTTGATCGAATCAGGCAAGGCTGCCTTATGTGCGGTGAGCCAACTTTCGTCGGACTCCCGGGTGTATTTCGTACGAATGCCCGTGAACCGATTCCGCTTGATCCGCCCATCAGCACAACGCAACGCCACAACCCAGGTAACCAAGCCAGCAAACACAAAAAACGCCGCAGGCAAAAGCAATCGACTAGTCACCCACCCAGCTTACGCAGACGGGACCGAACTGGGCGCTAAGCCTTCTGCGTACCTACTTTGAGGTCCTTAAACGCGGTAACTGAATCAATGCCGACGTCCTTGGGAAGCCCCAACACGCGCTCGCCAATGATGTTGCGCATCACCTCATCGGAACCACCGGCGATACGCATACCGGGTGTTCCAAGTACGTAGTCGGCCCAGGCATAGGTACCCCATGCGCCTGAATCCGCAGTGATTTTGGCACCGAGAACCCTCGACACGAACGAAGAGGTCAACGTCATGTTCATGGCTAATGCCAACTTGCCCGTCGACATTTCAGGCCCAGGCAATTGACCGGCTTTGATTTTGGCCATGGCCCGCATGTTGGTGAACTTGGCAACTTGTGAATTGATATGAATCTTTATCAATTCTTGACGCAGCACCAAGTTGTCACCTTCACCCATGGCATTGAGCATGTCGGCCAAACGGTGCACGCTTGTTGGATCGTTGCGTCCGCCACCACCGCCTCCAATTGAAGCCCGCTCATTCATAAGTGTGGTTAGGGCTACGGTCCAGCCCTGGTTCACGTCACCCAGGCGATACGAATCTGGCACTCGAACTTCGTTGAAGAACACCTCGTTAAAAGAGGCGCCACCCGTCATCTGACGAAGTGGGCGAACCTCAACACCCGGCGCATTCATATCCACAATGAACCCGGTGAGGCCCTTGTGCTTGGGCAAATCAGGATCGGTTCGGCAAATCACTTCGCCCACGTCTGAGAACTGAGCGCCTGTGGTCCACACCTTCTGGCCGGTGATCACCCATTCGTCGCCATCGCGTTCGGCTTTGGTTTGCAAACTGGCGAGATCGCTGCCGGCGCCAGGCTCGGAGAACAACTGGCAACCCACCAAATCGCCACGGTACATGGCGCGAAGGTATTTTGCTTTCGCCTCCGGTGTGCCATGAGCGAGGAACGTAGGTGCGACCATGCCCAGGCCGATGCCAAAGATCGACATGTTTGGATGCACGTACTTGGAGGCCTCTTCACCCCAAATGCGCTCGTGATTTTTGCCTAACCCGCCGCCGCCGTATTCGGTGGGGCCGGTGATCCAGCCGAAGCCAGCGTCGAACATCTTTTGACGCCAACCCTTAGCTGCGGCCACATCTCGGGCCTCGGCTTCGGCCGACTTTTCTTCGAAGACAGAAACGTTGTCGCTCCCCTCGCCCCACTTTTTGACGACCGTCTCGGCCTCGCGCATGGCGCAGTTGGCGCTCAAGAACGCGACGGCGTCAGCGCGGAATTCTTCTTCAGTGATTTGGCTCATGGGAGTCTCCAGCAGTGTTGAAGTGACAGTGAACGTGCGGGCGGCCTTCTTGACCGGGTGGTCAAGAGTGTAGAGATCCATACGGAACAAACCCAACTCGCTTGTTCGAGTGGCCGTGTAACCGATGGTTTTCGTGGCGGCACCAGCCGGCCGTGGGTCGGATTGGTGTCTGCGCGACCATTTGCTGACGCACAATTTGCACTCAGTGGCGCTATCTGGGCACGGGGTCGTTGAAATTCGGTTCTGTTGAGCGTGTGCGTTTGGGTGGAGTGCCGGCCGGGACGTTATGCGGAGCGGAGTTCGGGTCGGCGGTTTACAAAGGTGAGCTACGTTGCGTTCATGACTAAGGGCCAAGCTAATCTGCTCCGCGCGTTCTCCATTTGGACCGTCTTCGTGTGGGGCACCCGTATCAAAAATGTGTTCAGCCAGCACAAAGGCTGGAAGTTCGAAGTGGTTCACGTTTCGCTCGCCGTAGTTTCGGTCCTGTTTGCCCTCGGCTGCTGGAGGGTCGTCACCAAAAACCGTGGCAAGAACGCCCCGAAACTCGCATCTGAAGCCACTCCGTTGAACCGAACCGCCTCCGACACCGTGAACCGCTAGTCCTTTTTGGACCAACGTTTGGGAAGATGCACTCGGCTGTGACTGATGTGGCCGGCCATGGAAATGTCGGGGCGACGATGGGCGATGATGTCGGCACCGACGACCTTGATGATGCCCGCCGCCGGAATGGCCAGTAAGGCTCCGAGCAAGCCAAAGATTTCCACTCCAAACAACACGCTGGCCAACACAATCAACGGCTTGAGCGCCACCGTCTTCGACATGATGGTTACCTGCAGCACATGATTTTCGAACTGCTGGTAGATCACGTAAAAAATTAGCGTCGCTACGCCCACCGTCGTCGAAGAAAGAAAGGCCACGAGGACGGTAGGGATGGCACCGAGCGTGGCGCCAATCAGCGGGATAAGGTCGGCAAAACCTACCCAGAGGGCCAACACCCCAGCAAACGGCACACCGGCGATGGTGAGAAAAATGAACGTCGCCACACCGGCAATCACGCTGATGAGGAGGTTCCCGGCCACGTAACCCGTCACGGCACGGGCCGCCTCCTTGCCGACTTTGAGCGCACGGTCTCTTTGGCCGACCGGCAAGATCCGGCTCATGTTCATCAGAATGTCGCGTCCCTCCAGCAGCATCAAGAACGACAACACCGCAATGGTGAGAATGGCGGCAACGACTGTGAACACGGAGCCGATGGCGCTGGTGGTGGTTCCCAGAATCTTCTTGGGCTCAAAGATCTGCTGAGCTCGTTCCTGAAGCACCTTTTGGTTGTCCTCAAGCCACGTGTCAACCTTCCAGCGCTTCACCAGTTTGCCGACCTGCCCCTTGCCTGCTTGGGCGTCTTTGACGTATTCAGGGAAATTGTTGGCGAACTCCGTGCCCTGCTTGGCGAGAGGCTTTATGAAGACGTAGCCCATCAAGATCAAAGAACCAATGCCCACAAGGAACACCAACCCGGCGGCTAAACCTTTGCGGAGGCCGACCTTCTTGGTAAGGAAGTCAACGAGAGGAGTGAGGACCACGGCAAAAAACGCAGCCACCAAAACCCACGTAATGACCCGAGTGGTGCGAGCCAAAAACTCGTACGCCAAAAACGTGATGATGATCGTGCCAATGGTGGCGACGATCGTGGGGAAAGGCACCTCACGAAAAAAGCCAGCGCGCTTTGCATCCGGAACGCTCGCGACAGCTGCGCCTTGCATCGACGCACTCTGAACTGTCGTGCCTTGCTGGCTGTTGGTCGCCCCTGGTGCTGAAGCTTTGGCGGTCACGGGTTCCCTCCAACGATCAATGTGGTCGCAGCCCCTAGCCCAGTGCATGTGCTCGAACGTTGAGCGTGTGCGCCCGAGAATGGGAGATACGGCGTTTCCAGGAGATCAATGACTTGGACATACCCGCCCAAATTCCAACTCTCTACGCTGGAAGGCGATACCACTCGGTTCCTCATACGCCCCAAGCGTAGGCCGCCCAACACGCGCCCCGCGGAACGTCTACCGAAAGCTTCTAAGCAGCAGTTCGCCCGATGAGGTGAGCGTTCTTGGAAACCGCGTTGCGCAGGAGTCATCGGCCAGCTGCTACCCATAAAGGCTGCCTCGGAATGACCCGTTACGACTACCCGATGGCTCCTGCTTCACTGCGGTTAACCGAACCAGGCAAAATGGCAAAGTGGACCTGCTCGGGTTTGTCCAGACCCTTGTTCGGCCCCACCTCGTTGCCGGCCTCGCGACAAGGGTTGGATCGGCTGCTTGGGCTTTGGGCTTTGGGCTGCATTGGCGCCTATGTTTTGGGGATGAGCAATCTTCGTAACTTCGATAACCAGTACATCAACGGCGCTTGGCAGCCTTCAACCGCACCCGGCGCCTTCATTGACGTAATCGACGCCCACACCGAGCAGGTTATGGGCCATATTCCCGAAGGCACCCCAGCCGACGTTGATGCCGCAGTAGCCGCCGCCAAAGCCGCCTTCCCCGGTTGGTCGCAAACGCCGCTGGAAGAACGCATTGCCGTGTGCGGACGGATTCATGAAGCCATGGTCGCTCGGATGGGCGAAATTGCTGAAGTCGTGGCGGGTGAAGTGGGCATGCCGCTTGGTTTGTCGAAAGCTATCCAGGCTGGTCTGCCCACGAACGAATGGAAACTCACCGCACAGTATTTGAGCGAAATCAAGTTCGAAGAGCAGGTTGGATCGTCGCTCATCATTCGCGAACCGATTGGTGTCGTCGGCGCCATCACCCCGTGGAACTACCCGCTCTACCAAGTGGTGCTCAAGGTTGCACCGGCCATTGCGACGGGGAACACCGTGGTGCT
>JAYTWN010000274.1:0-7247 GCA_043743435.1 Acidimicrobiia bacterium | reverse complement strand
GCGCGACTTTGAAAATGTCGGCGGCGAGACCTTGAATACCGGCATTCATGGCTTGGCGTTCGGCGGCCATACGGCGGGCATAGTTGGGGTTCTGCAAATCCGGAATCAACCGACGACGCCCAAACAAGGTCTCGGTGTAGCCCTTGTTGCGAGCCTCAGCCACCGACGCATCCATAAACGCCCGCACGTTCGGGAAAGCCACAAAATACGCGTCGAGAATATCGGAGGCTTCTTTCACGGGCACGTTGAGACGTTGCGCCAAACCATACGATTCCATGCCGTAGGCGAGCCCGTAGGACACCATTTTCGCTTTGGACCGCATCATGTGGGTGACTTCGGCGGTCTCCACATGAAAAACCCGTTTCGCCGTCTCGGTGTGCACATCGGCACCGGTAACAAACGCTTCGATCAAGCCCGGATCGTTGGCCAAGTGCGCAATCACTCGCAACTCGATCTGGTTGTAGTCGGCCACCAAGAACGTGCAGCCCTCCGACGGGATAAACGCTCGACGGAACTGACGCCCCTCTTCGGAACGAATGGGAATGTTGTGCAGGTTCGGACGATCCGAAGAAAGCCGCCCAGTACGAGCCACGGTTTGATTGAACGTGGCATGAATCCGACCATCGGATGCCACTTCGGCCAACAGGTTTTCACCGTAGGTTGAGCGAAGCTTTTCCAGTTCACGGTATTTGATAAGTGCAGGGATGATCGGGTGATCGTCACGGATTTTTTCCAAGGCTTGCGCGTCGGTGGAGTAGCCAGTTTTGGTTTTCTTATCGGTTTTGAGTCCCAGCTTGTCAAACAAAATGGTGCGCAACTGCGGGACTGAATTTACTACGAACCGCTCCCCCGCCAGCGTTTGCACTTCTTCCTCAAGATCGCGAACCTGCGCGGTGAGTGATTGGGAGAGCTCCTTCAAATACGTGGTGTCGACCCGGACACCAATGGCCTCCATACGCGCCAACACACCAATCAACGGCGACTCTATGTCTACATACAAATCGACGAGACCGCGGGCATCGAGCGCTTCACGAATCGGTTCGGCCATCCGAGCAATCGCCAAGGCATAGCGGGCGGTTACGTCGATTGGATCCTCGGACGCTCCACCGAAATCGAGCTCACCGCTTGGAGGAGCCCCCTCACTACGAAGATCAATAGCGGCCCACTTCAACGCCAACTCCTCAACCGCATAGACATTCTCCGAAGGATCCAACAGGTACGACGCGACGGCGGTGTCAATATCGAGGCCGTCACCAACTGGTCCGCCCACATACGATGTGGCAAACTCCTCGGAAGGCTGCATATTCAAACCAGCTTCATGTAGTGCCCGGAACAATTCCTTGGAACGATGGGCATTCACGCTCGCCGGGGGATGGCTCAGTAACGTCTTGAGAAACGCCATGTATTCGGGTTCAGCCAGCCTTTCAATCGGCATCCACCACGTGCCGCCCTCAGGAATGGCGAACACCACACCTTCCAAGGCGGAGCGACCCTCAATGCCCCGCCAATGCCCGGCCATGGCCACACTCGACATGTTGAGCAACTCATCCATCACACCTTCACCAAGCGGCAACACCAAAACCTCGAGGTGTTCACCCTCAACAGCCGCAGTTTCCGTGCCTGCACCACCAGAACCACCCCAAATCGATGCAAAAGCATCCAGTGTGCGGTCAGAAAGCGCCCGAAACTCCAACGTCTTGAACAGCGCTACCGCTTCAGAAACCTTCACGGCTGGTGCACGAAGATCATCCATCAAGACACCGGGAACATCACGCACCAACGGGGTGGCCGCCATGTTTCGAGCGACCTGTTCTTTGGACGCAATCAGATTGTCACGCAGCTTCGGCGAACACTTTTCTACGTTCGCATAGATTCCTTCGATACCGCCGTAATCATTGAGCAGCTTCGCCGCCGTCTTCTCACCAACACCAGGAACCCCGGCCAGGTTGTCAGAAGGATCACCACGCAGCGCCGCATACTGGGGGTACATCGTCGGCGTAACCCCGGTGCGAGTTTCGATTCCCGCCTCGTCATACAGTGCGTAATCACTCACGCCACGCTTGTTGTAAAGCACCCGAATAGAACCATCACCCGGCTCTTTGGCATCTTCAACGAGCTGATAGGAATCGCGGTCGCCGGTCACGATAATCACGTCGTCGCCATTGGCTTTTGCTTGGGTGGCGAGGGTAGCGAGAATGTCGTCGGCCTCAAAGCCAATGGTTTCCCACATGGGAAGATCGAGCACCTCAACGACTTGGCGCACCAAACCCATTTGCTGGCGAAGAATGTCGGGAGTTTCCTTCCGTCCGGCCTTGTAGTCACCGAGCATTTCATGCCTAAAGGTGGGTTCCGGACGATCAAAAGTCACCCCAACCATATCGGGCTTCTGGTCGTTCAACAGGTACTGCAGCATCGACGTAAACCCAAACACCGCATTGGTCACCTGGCCCGCCGCGGTAGCCATATCGCTCGGAAGCGCATAAAACGCCCGATAGGTGAGCGAGTTACCGTCGAGCAGAAGAATTTTGCGACCCATGACCGCCGATGCTAGCGGCGCCCCAGAATTTTCTGTCCCTCGTCAATCAACGGTGACCCCATCGCTGAGGTTGATGACCCGCCGAGAGGCCTGATTTTCCTCCAGGTTCCGTGCGAGAGACTGTGAGGATGTCGTCTTCTCCTAAGCGCAAAGCTTCTCGCTCGACCCCTGTAGCGCTTTCACCCGCTCAGGTTGAGACCACCCCAACCTTCATAACGCTGACAGCAGGCCCGGCACAGGTCATCATTGATCTCCAAGCGGGCGCACGAATCACCAGTTGGAAAGTGCATGGTCTCGAACTCCTCGAACCACGAACGGCAGACAATCACCCGTTTGGATGGGGAAGCTACGCCATGGTCCCCTTCGCCGGACGAATCCGCAAAGCCAAGCTCGCTTTCGACGGGAAAACTCACGATCTCCCGGCCAACATGGGCGACCACGCCATCCACGGCATTGGCTTCGACGGGCCTTGGACACTGCTGAGCGCCACCAACACCCTGGCCATCGTCGGCTTGCGATTTGGTGAACCCTGGCCATTCGCCGGGACGGTCACGCACCTCTTCCAGCTGTCAAATGACCGACTTATCCAGCAAATGTCGGTTTCGCCTTCTGAGGATCAGCCGGTAACCATTGGATGGCACCCCTGGTTTCGTCGCCAGCTCGAACAAGGTTCAGCGCTGCAGCTCGATGTCGATATGAGCGATGCCCAACAGTGGAAACGCGATGCGAGCGGAATACCCACCGGCAAACTCGGGGTCGTAACTGACCGCCCTTGGGACGACTGTTTTCGCGGCGTGGGTTCGATCGCGTTGCGATGGCCCGGGGCGCTCACCATTGACGTAACCCACGATTGCCCAGATCTCGTTATCTATGACCCCGAACACGCCATTTGCATTGAACCGCAATCTGGCCCACCCAACGCCGGTAACCTGCCCGGAGAGCACGCGGTGGTACCTGCCGGATCTGCTCTAGAGCACACGGTGCAATGGCGTTGGAGCATGGCCTCTCGGACTTAGGAATGCGTCCAGCCCTTCCGCCCGTTTCTGCATCGACGATCGGATAACGGAGAGCCGCCTTCAGTTGATCCAAACGGACTAACTGATGGGCATCCTGCCCCGAATCTGCAAAAATCACTCCAGTCCCTTAGGACCGGTGCCGAATTGTAGGTATGCCATCCGCACCAGACATGTCGCAGCAACAAGCTGACACAGCCTTTCCCGCTGGATCAATCGGTTCAAACTCGAATTCTGTTGCGGGCGAGGTGCTCGTTTCCAACACGTTCTCTCGATGCCGAGCCCTGTTACGACGCACCCGACGATCGGTTGAGCGGGGCGCCACCGCCGTGGAATACGCCCTCATGGTCGGCCTGATCGCTGTAGGCATTGTCACTGCCGTCTCCGCGCTTCGTGACAAAACCACCGATTCACTGAACCAAACCGCTGCGTCAACCCGCGGCCTAATATTTCTTCCCCGGGTAAAAGCCGGCGATCACTTCACTGTTAAGTACATCCGGAACGACACTGGAATTGGTGGGTGGACTTCCGTTGGCGCATCAGGAGCTAGCCACGGGCAGATAGGTGCAGCGGGAGCCGCCGGAAGCCAATGGGACAATCTGGTGAGGAATGGCGTGGAGTGGACTGCCACGCTGACCGCTCCTTCCACTGCTGGAGTGATGGAAGTTCAAGTTCGAACTTCCGGCGTCGGGGGGACACTTCTCGAAACCGGCGTTCTCAGGGTCACCCCGTAGAACCCCGTCGCGCATGGACCAGTCTGAATCCATGCGTTAAAAAAATGCGGTCACTCTTTCGAAGCTCAGCCCTAAACTCCTTGAGTGGTCCGCTGGCTGGTTGAACGAAAACTTACTGATACTACGTCCCGGCTGCGCAAGGCGCGCGAGGAGTTGGCGATCCTCAACGAGCAGGGCGACTTTTTCGAACAAGAGGCCGAGGATGCTCTGATTCGTTCAGTGATCGCAGAAACCCCCGGAGCCATTGGGCACCACAACGAATCGCAGCGCCACGTAACGGCCATGACCAAGGCCCGCTTGAGTGTGAGCGAACGCATTACCGAACTGCAGCGTCAGCAAGATGAGTTGCTCGACAAGCTCAGCGCCAAATCATGATCGAACCCGTAGATCCGAACAAACCCGCTGAACCCGTGCGCTCGCCGTTAAGGATTGTGGTTGCCGAGGACGAGGCCATCATTCGGCTTGATCTTGTCGAGATGCTGGCTGAAGAAGGATACGAAGTCGTGGGCGAAGCAAACCGGGGCACCACCGCGGTGGACTTGGTTCGTGAACACCGCCCGGATTTAGCCATTTTTGACATCAAAATGCCGGAAATGGACGGGCTCACGGCGGCGCGGATTGTCGTCGAGGAGGAACTTTCCGGAGTCATTCTCCTTACTGCGTTTAGTCAGCGTGAACTCATTGAACAAGCGCGCGATGTTGGGGTGCTGGCGTATCTGATGAAGCCGTTCCAAAAAGCCGAACTGGTGGCGGCAATTGAGGTTGCGGTGTCGCGTCATCGGGAGCGGGTGGCCTTGACCGCCGAGGTTCGTTCGCTTGAGGACAAACTGGAGACCCGAAAAGTGCTCGATCGGGCCAAGGCCGTGCTGGTGCAAAGCGGGTTGAGTGAACCGGGCGCGTTTGCGCATATTCAGCGTGTAGCTATGAATGGCAGAACCACTATGCGGGCCGTGGCTGAAGGGATCCTGTCCGAAAAACTTCCCGTCGAAGCGCCACCAATCTGAGCACTGAGCCAGTAACTTCAACCCCATGAGTGCAGACTCCTGGGGTGTAAGTTTTGGCTACAACGATGGTGGCGGCACGTGGCGCCCGGCCGTCGAATCAACGAGGGCAACTATTCGCAGGGCCATGGGTGCACCGGAAACCGGGGACGCTCCCCCACCGGCCAGCCACGCCGTCGTGGTTGCGACACCTGCCCACCCCTTTGTTGCCCCCGTGGGTGGCGTGCTGCATTTGGAGAACGGCGCCACGCTAACCATCCAGACCGGAGAGGGCCTCCCGCCAGAAACCCCTTTTGGCTACCACTCGTTCCATCGCACCGACGAAATCATCACCCAGGTCATCGTGTCTCCCGGTCATTGTGTGCTGCCCGACGGTTTGAAAACGTGGGGTTGGGCCGTGCAGCTTTATGCCATGCGATCAACTCGCAGTTGGGGTATCGGCGATTTTGGTGACCTGCGCACGCTGAACGATTGGTCGATCGATCGGGGCGCCGGGATGGTGTTGGTCAACCCGCTGCACGGAGCTTCTCCGGTCATTAGCCAGCAACCAAGTCCCTACTTTCCGATGACGAGAATCTACCGAAATCCGCTGTACCTGAACATTGAGCAAATTCCAGGATTTGGTGATGTGGCCGTAGAACTCGCTCCGGTTGCTGCCAGGGCCCGAGCACTCAATGACCAACGACGAATCGATCGTGACGAAGTATTCCGAACGAAGTACACGGCGCTGAATTTGTTGTGGGAACGCTTCCGTAGCCGCAGTGGTGCCGATCAGTCGTCGTTTGCGGCTTACCAAGCGGCTGAGGGCAACGTGCTGCGGGATTACGCCACGTTTTGCACCTACGTTGAGGCGCACCCAAGTTCGTGGTTCGATTGGCCCGAATCGATGAAACGCCCAGACGCATCGGGTGTGGCCACCTTCCGGAGAGAGTGTGCGGATCGGGTGCAGTTTCACGCCTGGGTGCAGTGGCTTCTCGACGAACAGCTTCGCGAGGCCGGGCGCGGCCTCGCCCTCATGACCGATCTTGCTATTGGCTGTGACCGTGGTGGAGCGGATGGTTGGATGTGGCCAGAAAGCTTCTCGTTGGGCATGAGTGTGGGTGCACCTCCCGATCAGTTCAACACGTTGGGGCAGACTTGGGGATTGCCGCCGTTCGATCCGTGGCGTTTGCGTGAGGCGGCCTATGAACCATTTATCCGAACGGTCCGCTCAGCGTTTCGTCACGCTGGCGCACTCCGTATCGATCACGTGATGGGCATGTTCCGCCTGTATTGGATTCCTGAAGGCGTTTCTGCCAAAGAAGGATGCTACGTGTACGTAGCATTTGCGGATCTATTGGGCATCGTCGCTTTGGAATCGCACCGAGCCGGCGCCTACGTGGTCGGTGAAGATTTGGGCACCATTGAACCGTATGTACGCGAAGAACTTTCTTCAGCGCGCATACTTTCCTACAAATTGTCGCAGTTCGAGCCTGGCCCAGCAGCTGAGTTCACGCCCTTGGCATTGGCAGCGGTAACCACCCATGATCTGGCCACCGTTGCTGGCGCCTTTACCGGTTCAGACCTTGCCGATCAGCGCAGCATCGGAGTAGCCCCTAATGAGGCCGGAATGCGACAGGTCCGACGTGATTTGGCCACCCGAGCCGGTTTCGACAACCTTCCCGAAATCGGCGAGCTTCCCTCTGGCACCCAGCAGTTACCGACCGTCGATCAAGTAGTCGCCGGTGTGTACGCCGACTTGGCCACGTCGCCGTGCGCAATCCTCACCGGCACGCTCGACGACGCCCTGGGGATCACGGAGCGCCCAAACATGCCCGGCACCATCGACGAATGGCCCAACTGGCGCATCGCCCTACCCGTAGACCTCGACACCGCCCTAGCCGACCCCCGAGTAGCCAACCTCGCCACCATCCTCTACCGCTCATAACCTCGGCTTCTGGCTTGGTATTCTTCCTAATATCTA
>JAYTWN010000273.1:0-17932 GCA_043743435.1 Acidimicrobiia bacterium | reverse complement strand
GAACTGGACAGGTCACGATCCGCGAGAACTGTGCGAACTGTGCGAACTGGACAGGTCACGATCCGCGAGAACTGTGCGAACTGTGCGAACTGGACAGGTTGCGATCAACGAAAACTGTGCGAACTGAGCGATTCAGTCGCATTTGTTGACCCAGTCTTTTATTTGCTGAGACCGTGAATCGATTGGGCCCAAAGTACGTACTTGTTGGTAGCGAGATCGCCGATTGTTTTGATGTTGAGTGCCTTGGCGAGTGCTTCGGCATCGGCCTCTGAAACGCCCGATAGTGCCGCGACCGGTGCATCCACGAGTTGCGCGAACTCCATTGTTTCGAAAGCTTTGTCGAGGAATTTGTCGATGTTGGCCATTTTTGACTCCGATTCTCCTTGCCAGCTGAAGTGCCGACTCGTTTTGTCTACCACGTAGCCTGGGTGTTTTCGCGTCGGAACCTCTGGTCAGCACATATTCCTGGCTGGTTTCGGGTTGAATTCACCGTCGTTGGGTCACAAGTACCTCGCCGCAAAAGTTCCTCGCGTGTCTCCTTTTTGGAAACACTTGCGGTTCTTGAATTTCGGTGAGCGGCGACACGCAAGGAACTTTGCTTGCGTGCACTAGCTAGCGCAGGGACGCGCAATTCATTGCGCAGCGTTCTTACCCCGATTCCAAGCACCATCGCGAAACAGCTCCAAAATTACTGCGCAATTACTGCGCGAACACGCACTGGAGGCGGTTGATAGTCCGGGCTGAGGGGTGCCCTTCGTTTTCCCTTGCACCAGCTCCAGGTTTGTTTTGCGAGGCTGTGCGCAAACCACATACAAGCCAACAGTCGCTAGCCTCGGTGGAATCATGGCTGACTTGAAGATTTACACCCGCAAGGGCGACGATGGAACAACCGGGCTGTATTACGGCGGGCGGGTGCAGAAAAATGATCCGGCCCCCGCGGCGTATGGTGACGTCGACGAAGCCCAATCGGCGATTGGTTTGGCGCGGGCGGTCGCCAGGGCAGAACAGGGGGTTGATTGCGAAGTTGACCGGATGTTGATCGCCATGGAAAAAGACCTATGGGTGCTTATGGCTGACCTGGCCACGGATGTTGACAATCGCAGCAAGCTCACCCCGGGCATGTCGCTAGTAACCGGGGAAATGGTGGCAGCCCTTGAGCCCATCATCGACGATCTCACCTCGCGTTTTGAGCTACCCAAGGAGTTTGTCGTCCCCGGCCAGACAGTACTAAGCGCGCATCTTGATGTGGCGCGAACCGTTGTGCGACGAGCAGAGCGAACCTCAATTGCCGCTGCTGCCGAAGGGTCGTTGGTGGTTGCGTACCTGAATCGCCTTTCCGACCTTCTGTGGACCGTGGCCCGCTGGCAAGAACACGGTTCCACTCTTCGTTCCCGCGAGGCATAGATCAAGTTCCGATGCGGCGTTTCTCGGTGAAAGTTCTGCGACGTTGGATCGAATTGGTTCCCCGGGGTATCGAAAGATGTCCAGCGGACCATTCCAATTGTTGGTGAATAGTGGCAGGCTTACAGAATGCGCCTCAAAGACATCATGGTTGGTACGGTATTGATAGCCACCGGAACTTTCGCTTCTGCCTCGTTGGGATATGCCGCAAAAGTCGCCAGCCCGGTTCGCTTGCAAGAAGCCGTGAAGCGGACGGTTGCCTCGAAATCTTTGGCATTTGGCGTGAGCATCAAGATGGACATAAAGGCAACGGGCCAATCAATATCGGGCACAATCGCTGGCACTGGCCTTTCCGATCTGGTCAACAAGTCTTCATCGTTCACGATGGACATGGGACCGTTTATGAAAGCCATTGCAAAGCAGGGTGGCCAACCGCTTCCTCCACAGTTTTCTGATCCAGCCATTTTGATCTTGAAGACTGTTTCGATTGGTCCGAAGGTGTGGATGAGTTATCCGGTGCTGTCGGCTATTTCGAAGACCGACGCATCCAAGCCTTGGATACTTCTCGACGTCGCGAAACTAGGCGTTGATGCCGGGGATTTGGCAGCCTCTCAGGGAGTCGATCCAAGCCAAGGTCTGGAAATGCTTGTTGGACTTTCGTCGTCCGCCAATCTCGTTGGCGGTGAGATCCTCGATGGGGTGCCAACAATCAAGTTCGATTCCGTGCTCACATGGGATTCCTTAACGAAGAATCTTCCTGCAAGTCAGGCGGCCGAAATCAAGAAAATGATGGGGGCCGAAACCACGATTCCCGCTTCAGTTTGGCTCGACGAACAGAACCGGGTTCGCCGGCTCGATGTGACGTTCAAGATCAACCAAGCCGGGGCCAAAATGAACTTGGCATCGAGCTACACGTTCTCAAAATTCAACGAGCCCGTTTCGATCGTTCCCCCCGCGGCGAGCCAGGTCGATGCCAAGAGTCCATTGATTGACCTGATTGCGAAGGCCGCAAAGGCCAAGAAGCTGGGTGCGTAGCGTTTCAGTCTGCTGGCGTGAGGTCATAAGCCTCAGTGATCCAATCAGTCACCTGTTCGTCCACATTATCGGGCGAGAAAAGGCGCACGGCGTAGAAGGTCCGTCCTCCGCTCACACCGATCACTTTGCTGATCCGCGAATGATCAATTTTGCGATGCAGGCCAAAGGACAGTTCGATCCATTTGGTCTTCGGTCGTAACTCAACAAACGTTCGAGCCCGCTTCAAGAAAATTCCGACAGCGACAGGCTCAACCAGCACAGGCCCCAAGGATTCTGCAAAGGCCAGCACCGCCTCGAAAATCGGTCGCTCCCGCTCAGGCCCGTCGGCAGCAAAGTACGCCTCTACCGTCATCGCTGGCGCACAAATATGCCCCTGCTTATTCCGAGCAAACGTGCGCTCACACTCCGGACAAACCCAAATCACCACACGATTCACGTTACGTCAGGAAGCGTTTTACTGGGAGGTACATTCTCCCCCTGAGAGTGTGCTCGGTACTGCCAATACTTTACTGGTACTAGTAAAGTATTGGTCGAGATGAAAAATTCTTGCCAATAGTTTACTGTTAATGGTAAAGTATTGGTAGGAGATGAAGTCATGGCCGGTCAAATACAGAAACAGCTTTGGGAAGTGGCGCTCGATCAGCATGGCTATGTGACTTCGGGAAATGCGGCCACCCTCGGGATAAACGTGGTGGAGCTTGGCAAACTCTCGTCTCGTGGACAGCTGCAAAAGGTCGCCTACGGGATTTATCGCTTCGAACAGCTCCCTGAAACCGGATTCGAAATGTACATGCTCGCTACGTTGTGGACTGGCGGAGTTCTGAGCCATGACACCGCGCTTGAGTTATGGCAACTTTGCGAAATCAACCCAACCAAAATTCACGTCACCGTGACTGGCCGTCCCCGTCGGCATAAGGAGGGCGGAGAGACCTACGTCGTTCATCCCGGGCATCTGACCCCGAATGAAACTACCTACTACGAACGCATATCAATTGTTCGGCCGAACATCGCGATCGCCCAGGGCATTCGCAGCGGGGTTCAATCGCATCTGTTGGTTGAGGCAATCGAGACTGCGAAAAAGCGAGGGTTAATCACCGCGCACGATCTTGACGGGCACTACGAACAATTGAAGGATCGACGATGATCCTGCTCCTGCGAAACGCTTTCTATTCTGGCGATCCACATCCCGATTTGCGCCGAGCCTGTGAAGCGCTGTTTTTGGCCCGAGCCGAAGATGCTGCGGCACTCGGCCTCCCACAACGCACGTGGCCGCCACTAGTCATTTCCTGCGACGATTGGCAGACCGACTTCCGCAGCGCGTGCCAAGAAGCCGAAGTCGATTGGGACTTATTCGATTCGGCCAAACAGGTCAACGAATGGATCGCCTCAATTTAGTTCTCTGCCTTACGATTGGGCCGTGAACCGAATCACCGTGAACCCGAATCAGATGGGTGGAGTGCCATGTATCCGGGGGATGCGAATCCCTGTTGCGACTGTCGTCGGTCTAATTGCCGACGGGCTTTCAACGGCCGATGTTCTCCTTGAACTCCCGTATCTTGAACCCGAAGATGTGAAAGCTGCTCTTCAAAATTTCCGTAGACGAAAGGGTTATAAAGATGGCTCGGTCCCTGCCTGAAAGCACAGTGGACGCTTGGAGCGCAATCTCATTGGCGGCGCAGGGAGTTCAGTGGCTGTGGTTGCCGACCACGGTGAAAGGTGGCGCAGTGAAGGGCGATCATCCCGGTGATGTAAGTACCATTTCTGAGGGTCGTTTGATCCTTATAGAAAACAAAGGGATCGAAAATTCCGATTCGATTGACTACGGCCGGAACAAGCATCAGTCAGCCCTTTTGAAGGACCTTCAAGCACTTGGTCACAAGATCATGAACAACACTCCGGATTGGAGAGGGTGGGTTTTCTATGGGTTGCCAACAGAAAAAGGTCCTGGAACAACTTCCCCGTGGGCAGGCACAGATTTCCTTGATTTTCCCCAAAGACACAGGCTTGTTTGTCCATGCCAAGTAAACCTGCGACACCACTCGCTTGCTGTTGTTGCGAGGTTGCCGAAAAGCTGTGACTGCATAAGTTCCGCCGCCAAACCTCAGCCACACGAGAAGCCTTTGCCGTGGCCGTTTTGGCGTCGGAGCCAGGCCCTCGATCTGACCTTGTCGAAAGTCAAGCGCTTCGCTAGCCAGGGATGGATCGGCCTGCCGATTAATTCCGCCCTCCTGGGTGCATTGTGCGGTCATAGTGGAGACGAAGCGTCCTTCCGAAAGTTTCTGGGCTTCTTTGAACAAGAGTTCCCGGATCCAACCCGAGAAGGCGAAACAGTTGACGTCTTGGCCCTCATTTCCAACCTCGCGAAACTTGCCAGGTTGCGACATCCTGTCGGTGCGGTGAGCTAACTCGGAGCCAATGAGCTAGCAGTGCGTTTGTCGTTTGTTTGTTTGGAGCCCGAGCGCAGTTCATGAACTGTATTGGTTGATTATCAAGCAGCAGTTACGTGACGCACCGCAACAGTTCAGTTTGTCCATTAGGTGCGAAGCGGAAATTCGGTTGGGGTTGTCGGCGCGGGCAGCTAAAGTAGGAACGTTCTTCGGGCCAGCGTTGTCTCGGATGGGCACTTACCGCAGTCCAAACCTTTTGGTTTCCTATTGGTTCGTCTCTTCCGGAGTGGTTATGCAGCTTGTTTCGATTACCCGTAAACCTTCCCGTTCGTTCGGTATTGGTGCCAGAGCACTGAGCCCGGTGCTCACCCCAGAGAACAACGTGTTCAGGGCCACGCTTCCGCCTAAGCAGGGCCTTTACGATCCGAACAACGAAAAAGATGCCTGTGGCGTCGGCTTCCTGGCTCACATCAAAGGCGTCAAGAGCCACGATTTAGTCACCAAGGGCATCACCGCGCTGAAGAACATGGAACACCGTGGGGCAGCCGGTGCCGAGGCGAACTCGGGTGACGGTGCAGGAATTCTCATCCAAACCCCCGACGGGTTCTTTCGCAGCATCCTGGCCGAACAGCAAGTGAACCTGCCGGAATTCGGTCGTTACGCCGCGGGCATGGCCTTCCTTCCCCAAGATCCAGCACAAGCCGACACGGCAGCAAACGCCATTGACCTGATCGTCGCCCAAGAAGGTATGCGCACGGTGGCTTGGCGCGATGTCCCCGTCGACCCGTCAACGCTTGGCCCAACCGCGGTAAGTGCCATGCCGACGTTCCGATACCTGTTTATCGCCGGCATCGATCCGTACCTCGACCACATGAACCTGGAACGCCGGGCCTACGTGGTGCGCAAGCGGATCGAAAATGAGCTCGGCGTGTACTTCCCGAGCCTCAGCTACCGCACGTTCATTTACAAGGGCATGCTCACTACCGAGCAGCTCGACCATTTCTTCCCCGAGCTCAAAGATGAGCGGATGGAATCGGCCCTGTGCCTGATCCACTCCCGCTTCTCGACCAACACGTTCCCCTCCTGGCCGCTCAGCCACCCGTATCGCTACATTGCCCACAACGGCGAAATCAACACGGTGCAGGGCAACCGCAACTGGATGCGCGCCCGCGAAGCGTTGCTGAAAAGCGATTTGATTCCTGGCGATTTGGAGCGGTTGTTCCCCATCATTCAGCCTGGCGGATCAGACTCGGCATCGTTCGATAACGTGCTCGAGTTGCTGCACCTTGGCGGGCGCCCGCTGCATCACGCCATGTTGATGATGATCCCTGAAGCTTGGGAAAACCACGCCACCATGTCGCCCGAGAAGAAGGCCTTCTACCAATTCCACGCCTGCATTATGGAAGCCTGGGATGGACCGGCCGACGTTGCCTTTACCGACGGTTCGGTTATCGGTGCGGTGCTCGATCGCAACGGTTTGCGCCCATCACGTATTTGGATCACGTCCGACGATCTTGTGATCATGGCTTCAGAAGTAGGTGTACTTGATATCGACCCATCAAAGGTCGTGCGCAAGCTTCGCCTCCAGCCTGGACGGATGTTCCTCATTGACACCGTCAAGGGTGAGATTGTCGATGACGAGGATGTTAAGCAGGCGCTGGCCACGGAGCATCCTTATGAGGATTGGTTGCACGCCGGGCTGCTGAAGATCGATGAGCTTCCTGATCGTCCGCATGCTGTGTATCCGCACGAGAGTGTTTTGCGCCGCCAGACGACGTTTGGGTACACCCAAGAAGACCTACGCATACTTATGACACCGATGGCCAAGACCGGTGGCGAAGCCCTTGGTTCCATGGGTACCGATACGCCAATCGCGGTCTTGAGCGACAAGAGCCGCATGCTGTATGACTACTTCGCGCAGCTGTTCGCTCAGGTTACCAATCCGCCGCTCGATGCAATACGTGAAGAACTCGTCACCAGCCTTGGCAACGCCATTGGGCCTGAGGGCAACGTGTTGGCACCAACACCGGCCAGCTGTCGCATGATTTCGCTCAACTCGCCAATCATCGACAACGACGATCTGGCCAAGCTCCTCCACGTAAACGACGATGGCGACATGCCGGGCTACCGACCCTACGTTGTTCGCGGGCTGTTCAAGGTTGCCGGGGCCGTTGCTGGTTCGTCGCCAAGTTACGCCGCTGGGGAACAACTTCGTATGCGCCTTGATGAATTGTGCACCGAGGTTTCGGCGGCCATCAGCGAAGGTGCCAAGGTCGTTGTTCTTTCCGATCGCGATTCCAATGCTGAGTTGGCACCGATTCCGTCGTTGCTGTTGGTTGGCGCAGTGCATCATCACTTGATTCGCGAGAAGACCCGTACGCAGATTTCCATCGTGGTGGAAACCGGCGACTGCCGTGAAGTACATCATGCATGCTTACTAATTGGTTATGGCGCATCTGCTGTCAACCCATACCTGGCGTTTGAGACTATCGAGGACATGATTCGCTCTGGCGATCTCGATGCTGATCCAAAGAAGGCCGTCAAGAATTATGTGAAGGCCATGGGCAAGGGCGTGCTTAAGGTCATGTCCAAGATGGGCATCTCCACCGTCTCCTCGTACATGGGAGCGCAAGTCTTCGAAGCCATTGGCCTGGGCGAGGACGTAATTGGCCGCTACTTCACCGGAACTGTTTCGCGTCTAGGTGGGGGAGGGCTCGATGTGATTGCTGCCGAAGTAGCAACCCGGCATGCCAAGGCCTATCCCGATCGTGCTGCTGCTCGGGCACATCGTTCCTTGGAGCAGGGCGGCGAGTACCAGTGGCGCCGCGAGGGTGAGCATCACCTGTTCAATCCCGACACGGTGTTCAAGCTTCAGCACGCCACCCGGTCAAAGCGCTATGACATCTTCAAGGAATACACCAAGCTGGTCGACGATCAGTCTGCACACTTAGCAACCCTGCGTGGATTGTTCCGTGTGCGTGCTGCTAGTGAGCTTGGCCGCGAAGCGATTTCGATCGACGAAGTTGAGCCAGTTTCAGAAATCGTGAAGCGGTTCTCGACCGGCGCAATGTCCTATGGCTCTATCTCGGCTGAAGCTCACGAAACCATGGCCATTGCCATGAATCGATTGGGTGGCAAGAGCAATACGGGTGAGGGCGGCGAAGACGTCGAACGGTTCATTCCTATGGCTAATGGCGATTCCAAGCGTTCCTCGATCAAGCAGGTCGCATCCGGTCGTTTCGGTGTCACGAGCGAATACCTTGTGAATGCCGACGATCTCCAAATCAAAATGGCTCAAGGTGCCAAACCTGGCGAAGGTGGTCAACTCCCCGGGCACAAGGTGTATCCGTGGATTGGCAAAACCCGTCACTCCACTCCCGGCGTTGGTCTCATTTCACCACCGCCCCACCATGACATCTATTCGATCGAAGACCTCGCGCAGCTCATCCACGACCTCAAGAACGCCAACAACACTGCACGTGTCCATGTGAAGTTGGTGGCCGAAGTTGGTGTCGGCACGGTGGCTGCTGGTGTTTCGAAAGCCCACGCCGATGTTGTGCTCATCTCCGGTCATGACGGTGGGACGGGGGCCTCGCCGCTCACCTCACTCAAGCACGCCGGTGGTCCATGGGAATTGGGTCTGGCAGAAACGCAACAGACGCTCTTACTCAATGGCCTCCGTGATCGCATCGTGGTCCAGGCCGACGGGCAACTCAAGACCGGACGTGACGTAGTCATTGCCGCGTTGCTCGGGGCAGAAGAATTCGGTTTTGCTACCGCACCGTTGGTGGTGAGTGGTTGCATCATGATGCGCGTTTGTCATCTTGATACCTGTCCGGTTGGTGTTGCTACGCAGAATCCGAAGCTTCGCGAAAAGTTCAGTGGCAAGCCCGAGTTCGTGGTGAACTTCTTTGAGTACATTGCCGAAGAAGTACGTGAGCTTATGGCTGGGCTCGGCTTCCGAACCGTGCAGGAAATGGTCGGCCAGGTTGGCTCCATCGATACTGATCCGGCTGTAAACCATTGGAAGGCTGCTGGACTCGATCTGTCGCCCATCCTGCATGCCCCCGTGAACCGTTATAACCAAACGTTGTACAACTCCACCACCCAAGATCACGGGTTGGAGAAGGCGCTTGATAAGACGCTGATTGCGTTGTGCTCGTCGGCACTCGAAGATGCCAGGCCGGTGTCGCTGGAGTTGCCGATTCGGAACGTGAACCGCACCGTTGGCACCATGCTGGGCGCTGAAGTAACCCGCAGGTACGGTGGCGCTGGCCTGCCCGATAATACGATTCAGATTCAGTTCACCGGCTCGGCTGGCAACTCGTTTGGGGCGTTTGTGCCCAAGGGAATCACGCTGCGAGTTGAGGGCGATTCCAATGACTACTTCGGTAAGGGCCTTTCTGGTGGTCGCCTCGTTGTGTTCCCGCACCGCGATGCACCCGCTTCGTTTGTGGCTGAGGACAATATCGTTGCTGGCAACGTAGCGCTCTACGGTGCGACGAGTGGCGAGGCCTATATCCGCGGCATCGTCGGTGAGCGGTTCTGTGTTCGCAACTCCGGTGTGACGGCTGTGGTCGAGGGTGTGGGTGACCATGCGTGTGAGTACATGACCGGTGGTCGTGTGCTCGTGCTGGGGCCGACGGGACGCAACTTTGGTGCTGGGATGTCCGGTGGCGTTGCCTATGTTTATAACCCCAACGGTGTGTTCCCGTCACTCCTGAATCGCGAAATGGTCGATCTTGATCCACTCACCGAGGACGATCGCGGCGTGATCAAGCAGATGTTGCAATCGCACTTTGCCGAAACCGGTTCTGCCGTCGCCGATCGTTTGCTGGCATCGTTTGTGGCCGAGACCAAGAACTTTTACAAGGTCATGCCGCAGGACTACAAGCGAGTACTCCGAGCCAAAGCAGCCGCTGAAGCCGCCGGAACCAACGTCGACGAAGCCATCATGGCCGCCGCCCGCGCCTAACGAGGCATCGTTCATAAGTACGTACGCATATCGTGCTGGCGAAAGGTGCTTAGCAAGCACCCAAATCCGCACGGTTGAACCGAAGTCGCGATTGTGTAGTCCGCGCGAGCAGTATGTAAGTGAACATAGCGTGCTGGGATTGGGTGCTTAGCAAGTACCCAAATCTGCATCGTCAGGTCATCAGTAGCAGCAAGAATTTGAGAATGAGGAACAATCATGGGTGAGCTTGGTGGATTTCTAAAGAATGGTCGGGATACGCCAACACGGCGGCCAGTCCCGGTGCGCTTGCGCGACTGGAAAGAGGTTTACGAACCGTTCCCTGATGCGGCACTTAAAACCCAAGCTGGGCGTTGCATGGACTGCGGTATTCCGTTCTGTCACAACGGCTGCCCCCTCGGAAACCTCATCCCCGAATGGAACGACCTCGTTTACAAAAACGATTGGGAAGAGGCCATCGAGCGGCTGCATGCCACCAACAACTTCCCCGAGTTTACCGGACGACTCTGCCCAGCACCGTGTGAAGGAGCCTGCGTCCTCGGTATCAACGACGATCCGGTTTCCATCAAGCTGGTCGAGAACACCATCATCGACAGGGCGTTCGATGAAGGTTTCGTTAAGCCGGTCATGGCTCGGGTGCAAACCGGCAAGCGTGTGGCCGTAATCGGTTCGGGCCCCGCTGGTTTGGCCGCTGCGCAACAACTCACCCGCGCCGGGCATGGCGTCACCGTGTACGAACGTGAAGACCGTATTGGCGGACTGCTTCGTTACGGCATCCCCGAATTCAAAATGGAAAAATGGGTTCTGGATCGGCGCTTGGATCAAATGCGCGCAGAGGGAACCATCTTCAAAACCGGTGTGCATGTGGGTCAACCGGGGCATCCATCCGCTCAGGATCTGAAGGACCATTTCGATGCCGTGATCCTTGCCGGTGGTTCCACTGCCGCACGCGATCTCCCCATTCCCGGACGCGAATTCAAGGGCGTTTACGGGGCTATGGAGTTCCTGCCGCTCGCCAACAAAGTGCAACACGGCGACATGCAACAAAGCCCGATCGACGTAAAAGGCAAGAACGTAATCATCATTGGCGGTGGCGACACAGGGGCCGATTGTTTGGGTACTTCGCATCGTCAAGGTTGTGCCAGCGTGGCGCAGTTTGAGATCATGCCCCGTCCACTTGATACGCGCGCGGTCGATAATCCATGGCCGCTCTTCCCGTTTGTTTACAAGGTCACCAGTGCTCACGAAGAAGGCGGCGATCGCGTCTACAGCGTGACCACCACTGAGTTCCTTGGCGATGCGGAAGGAAACCTACGCGCACTGAAGGGTCACGAAGTTGTGCAGACATTCGCCGACGGACGCATGAGTTTCGAAAAAGTTGAAGGCTCCGATTTCGAGATGCCAGCCGACTACGTGTTCCTAGCCATGGGCTTCGTCGGCCCAGAAAAAGGTGGCCTGCTCGAACAATTCGGTGTGGCCCTCGACGGCCGCGGCAACGTAGCCCGCAACGCTACTTATGCCACCAGCGTCGACAACGTCTTCGTAGCCGGCGACATGGGCCGCGGCCAATCCCTCATCGTCTGGGCCATTGCCGAAGGCCGCTCTGCCGCCGCCGCCGCCGACGCCCACCTCATGGGTGCCACCACCCTCCCTTCACCCCTGGTAGCCACTGCAACTCGCTGATCTCTGCCGGGCTCGAAATGCGGTGGACCACAAGCCAAAGCCCCATCAAAATACGATCAGCACCATCACGTACCGATCCATCGGAACGTTTTACGTGATGAAACCAGTAACTGTGTTCGTCAGTTCGATGTCGGGTGAGCGGTAGGCGGTATGGCTAAACATACGGTGAACCGAGCATTTGGCGAAGTCTGACCGGAATTCAATGAGTTCCGTGAAGAGTTCGGTGTGTTGTTGAATGCGGTGAGCTCAAGTCGATCAGGCCATGCCGCGCCCCAGTACATCGAAACGTGACTTGAGCGGGTCGAAGAAGCAGTCATCAAGGTGCGTCCCGGTGGAGTGGTGGTTTCAGCGTGAACGACTACAGCCGGGCCCGAAACGATTGGCAAGAACTACTCCCTTTCACGAAATAACGCGCGCTTACTGATCGACTGTTAGCAACGCCGGTTTGCGCCAGACGGAAATATGCGAGGTGCTCTCGCTCTTGAAGGATTCACGTTGCCAATCAGCCCAACGTTGATCGAGAGTCATCCCCGCAATCCGGACCATTAAGTCGTATTCGGCAGGCCAGGCGTAACGGTGCGGCGTGTGGAACAACTCAGCTCTACCATTAGAGATCCAGTAGTGATGTGAAGTCAGCATTTGATTGGCCACGTCGTACTCGTCGATACCGAGGTGCCCTTGGGTAATTTCGAACGGTCTGAACGACTCCCCAACCGGTAATGTGCGAAGCGACGGGATGAATACTTCGATCACAAAGCAACCGCCGGGTGAAAGGTGTGCGGCAGCGTTTTGAAAGCACGCAACCTGTTGGTCTTGGGTCAGCAAATTCGTGATGGTGTTGTAGACCAGATACACCAGGGGAAACTGTCCCTCAATGCGCGTGGTGGCCATATCGCCAACGGTGGCGGTGATGCGATCGGCGCCAGGCTTTTTGGCAAATTCCGCCAACATGGCGCTGGACATCTCAATCCCATGAACCTCAACCCCTGCAGCAGAAAGTGGCAGCGCAACCCGCCCCGTTCCAAGAGCAAACTCGAGCGCACGCTTGTTTCCATCAGAACCAGCAAGGGCAGCCAGAAACTCAATCGTTGGGCTCAGCACTTCCGGAGAGTTCATGTCCCCGCAAGAAGCGTCATAGCCCGGGGCAACTCGGGCATCAAAATATCCGTCTTTAGAGATCGTCATGCGCAAACCTTGCCAACTTCGAGTCGCATAAGCAAATGAATTACGCGTGTGCGGCATCAACAAAATTCGCAATGGTTCACCGTTTTCCGCGTGATTGGGTTCAGCGCCGGTTCGTCTAGGAATAGTTGTATTGTCGTATTAAAACGGCGCACGTTTATAAGGCGCATTTATTTCCGCGGCACTTTCGGAAACTCCAAAAATGTCGTCAAACCCTTGTTGCCTCACCCCTGGCAGAGTCAATTCCTTGTCCATTGGAAATCTGGAACGGAACGACCCTCCAGTTCGCAAAATCTCAACAGGTAAGTCGCGGTCAGGGAAGACCCATTCCATCCAAGCAAAGGCGAACTCAACAATCGTCTGCCAAGTATCTGATCGCTTCTCTAGGTGGGCGAGAAGAACTCTCGACGATTCGCGCGAAGCCGGGCGACCATAGAGCCCTCCCAACCCTGCCCCGACCATAAGTTGACTCCAAAACTCAAGATCATCGAGAGCTTTACATGATGCAAAGGCTTGTTCAATCTCTGTGGCCCGACCATTTCCGCGGGTAACGAACGTTGACAGTCCATACAGGAACGTTTCGCGCGGCAATTCAAGAACTTCAGCGAGAAGCTGATCATCATCATCGTTTTCGAGCTTGTTTAGGATTGCCGTCCCTGCGTAGGACGAGCAGTCTCTTATCAATCTTTCTATGAGCTCGCTTATTGAGTACCAGCCTGACAAAAACTTGACGATTAGGGAGAGAGGCTTGCCCCGGTTCTGTTTGAGTTCGAGGCAGTGTTTGAGGAGTGGCTCCCGAAGTTGGTAGTAGGAAGCGCGCTTATCTTGCGGGTTCTTGACTACTCGAACGAACCGTGCTTTTTCGAGTTCGTGGAGTTGCTTTGAGACGGTTTGTTGGCTCATTGCGCATTCGGCGGCGATGTCCTTGACTGACATGGGTCCACTGTCGTCCGGCTCGCGACCCAGCCGGCAAAGGACCGCAAGTACCTTGGCTTTTGCGGGAGCAAGTTCGTCCATCCGAGCCTTGTAGTACGGGGTTAACTCATCGAGCATTTTGAGGAACAACGGTACGAGCTCGTCGAGGAGTTCAACAGTCATAAGTCCACTGATGATGAGCCAGAGCCGGGGTGAACCACCCGAAAGATGTTCGATGGCTCGAAGGCGGGCCAAACCAGTAGGGGATTCAAGGAAGGCAACGAGCTCGGCATCGTCGTCTCCTTGAGCGGTTTTGATCAGCAAAGCTCGGCCTTGTTCCACGGTGAAATCTTTTAGATGCATGATTTGGAACGCTCCGTAAAACGGCATGTCGTAATCGAGCAGCTTCTCGTCGATTGCTGGCATTGAAGCCAACATCATGAAGGCACCGGAATTGTGTTGGAACGCCCGCAGAGAGCGCTGGCCAGAGATCCCGATCAGATTGAGCGTGCGATCGAAGTTCTCTGCCACCAACACAATCACCCGACCGCCAGTGGTAACTCGCAACGTGTCTTCAAGCCCGGCATCGGTCGAGTCGGGAAAGAAGATTCCACCTAAGGATCTAATCATGGTGCGTAGAAGATCAGTGTACGTAGTGATTGTGTAGACGTCCTCCGGGAGCCAAACGATGGCCAAGCGCAAACTCATTTCCGGATTGAGGCTTATGCGATGCATTGTTAGCGAAATCAGATGCGACTTGCCGGAACCACGCGGGCCGACCAACAAGAGATTCGGCCGATTCAGGGACGTCGACGCGGATGTAAACGCATTGGCGATTGCCGCCAGTTCCGGCTCGCGACCGACCGTGATCGATTCCAAGTGCTCGCCAGCCACAGCGCTTGGTGTGAAGACCGGCATCACTCGACGTGCAACAACGGTACTCATCGGCCCCTCCGAGCAATCCACGAGTCACGAACAACTCTGAAGCAAAACCGTAGAACGTTTGGAGTGACGGAATCGTCAAAGTCGATGTAGTGGTCGAGCCTGAGTCGATGAACGATGGCAAGGGCAATCTGACGGTCGACTGCTCGATTCAGAGACATCTTTAGATCGTTGAGTACGTTGTCTACTGAAGCGCCTGGTAGACCGGCTTTGGCAACAGAGTCGAGAATGGCATTGGCGATGTCTGCTTTGGGGCCGAAGTACTCGTCGATGCGCTTGACGTAGTGAACGGTTTTCCACGGATCGTCTTGGCTGCTTACCCCGATGCTTCGGGCCTTCGCTACTGAATCAAGTGTTACCGCTCCCGACAACTGCAATGTCGCAACGAGATGATGTTCGTAGAAGGCAATCCCGTCGGTAGCATCGACGATCGCTTCGAGTAACGGATCGTTGGGTACAACGTCACGGCCTATTCCCGCCAGCAGCCGTTGCGCAAGTTCAATCGCGTCGTCATGCTGAAGGGGTCGAATGGGGATCGTATACAGATCGTTTACGGCGGCGTTGATTTCACTGCTGTCCGAAAGCAAATGGTGCAAGCCGATCGATCCGCAGAGAAGCTGCCGGTGGTTTGGGTGTTTCGAGCGAAGTGCCCGCAACGTCCGGAGGAGCAGAAGCGCATCGTCTGATGAATCCTTAGCGAGCGTTTTCGCCAAAATGGGCAGCTCATCCAGAATGAGGAGAAGCTTGTTTGATTTGGTGATGCGCTCGATCAGCAATGCAAGTACTTCGTATGAGTCCTGCGCTTCACGCTGATGAAGTTCAATTCCTGTGCCGAACACCGTGACTTTTCCGATTTTGTCGAGCAGCGCTGCGAACCCGTTGCGAATCTTTCGGGGGAGTGCTTCGAGAAGACTTGCGCCAGCGACGATTGCTCGGGTCAGCTGCTCGACTGTTTCGATGGCCTCCACGTCTATGTAGATGACAACCCAACCCGGGCTGGGAACGAAAGCGAGATGTTGTGCGATCGAGGACTTTCCGATTCGTCGCTCACCGGTGATGAGCAGGCTTGAGCCGGCGCTTAGGCGGGTCCAGCAGAGGTCGATTTCGGCCTCACGTCCAACTAAGTCTCGCGGGTCGAGTTTGCCAAGGTTGATTGCGATTGGTTCCAAAGCCACGACCAAAGCATACGCCAAAATGGACGTACGTTATATACGACGTATATTGTGCTGATCCTCTCTGGCAGGTGCTCAACCGACTGATAACTTCCCCCAGCAACTCAACTCCGATATGGTCGTCGTCATGGCAAAAGACACCACCAGCGAAGCATTTGCAGAAGTTACGTCGGAGTACAACGAGTTCCGCGGAGCCTTCGGAGCAGTGCTCAATGCCGTAAGCCAGGTTGACCAGGCCAAGCCGGGCGATGATATCGGAGCACTACTCGAAGCTCTAGAGGAAGTCCTTAACAAGGTCCGCACCGGGGGCATGATGGGTTCAGGGGTGCACGGCTACACGCGGGCTTTAAATAACTGGCGAGAAACGATGGCTCCGGAGAAGTAGCTCCGACCCTTTGGTCGAGGTACCGGCCACGACCTGAAGAGCAATTGGACTGCCGTAGCGCCGGTGTGCGTAAATTCGGCGCAATGATCTGAGCCGTAACTCCGCAATTCCGCAGTGGCGATGGGAACGAAAAGGGAAACGCTGCAAAGAACGTCCGCTTCCCTGTACTAGCCAACGTTTTGACTAGCGAACCAACTCTTAAGCCTTAGGCCCTGCAAAGAACGTCCGCTTCCCTGTACTAGCCAACACCGGTAATTGGTGGGGCGACGGGAGTCACCACGACTGGGTCGGGAGTAGGTGCGGCGGTAGCCGCAGGTGTCACAGGGGCATCAGGTTTCGGCTCAGTGACGGCAGGTCGAACGGTAACCGGACGAAGTTTTGTTGTGACCACTGCGTCGCGGGTCGCTGGCGGTTGATCAATTTGGCCGCTGCTACCAGCCTCAACCCGTGTGGTAATCGGACCAGCGGGAACAACGTCACCGCCAGAAGGTTGCACGGTCGTCGCCGTTTCGACCCGAACTCGAGGGACCTTGGACGACGATGCATTCACCTGGCCACCCGAAGAAGCCGTATCTTCCGGTCCGGAATTGACAACGCTGCTGCCCGACGGAATCGTTGTAGGTGCAACTCGCGGGGTCAACGTAGTTGTCGTGGCACCAAGGGTTGGCGTGCCATCACAGTTCACGCCCTCTTTGGGCAAGTATTCCGCGCGGAACTGATCAACTTTGACCTGTCCGTTGGAGAATGTTCGTTGGCGACGAGTAATCGACACCTTGCATTCACCGCGCAACGTGATGTTCTGATCGAGCTCAATCGAGTCCACATTCTTGGTGGAATACAGATCAATAGTGATTGACGTGTCTGTATAGGTCGGCCAAATCAATACACCAAACGGTGTTCCATTGCGGATGCGAAGGTCGGGCTTGGGATAGGAAAGCGTTGCCTCGCGCCCAAATGGATACCGCGGAATGTACAGCGAATGGGGTTTGTATTCCCGGATATCAAGACCGCCAAAGAACGACGCATTGAACAGCGTGGTAGCAAACTGACTGATCCCGCCACCAAAGGCTGGGGTGTGAACGCCGTACTCAATCGTCGGCGCTTCAAAGAAACCATTCTCGGCAGACCGGGGGCCAATGAACTCGTTGACGGAGAAAGTCTCCCCGGGAGCCAACACCATGCCGCGGACCAAATCAGCAATGTGGTGAATGTTCTTGACCCGTTCTTCGCCAGCCTTGTGCTTGGTAGTAAACGTACTTACTATCTCTTTGATTCCCATGGTCTGAAGGGCGCTCGTCGCTTTCTTTGGCGGCACCACCTCAACATCGAGCACTACAGGATCGGTCTGCCCAACCGCCAAGGCCCTCTCAATACGGATGGTGGAATCGGGCGCACAACAACGCGAACCAGTTTGTGATTGCGACACCACAAGCTCACCAAGGGCGCCCACCGACATTTGTGCATCAACGGCAGCCACATCGAGATCCACGCCAACTAGCTTGCGAATGCCCGCCATCGTCACTTCAGGATCGAGACGAAGCTCCAAGCGACGATCAATGATTTCCGGCAGTACCCAAGAACGTAAGCGCGCGGAGGGAACTTTAAATTCGGTACCAGCAACACTCAGCACGATCGAGCGATCAGTTCGGGCTGTGGCTTGATCAACGAGACGATTCAGTTCTTCATTGCTGAACCGTGACGGCAGATCCACCACGTTGGCGGAGACCAAGAACGGCTGACGGCCTGAAGCAACAACCTCGGGAAGTTGGGCAGCGAGGGTGTCTGCGTCGATACCGCGCCCATCGGAACCGGGAAGCACCACAAACTCGCCCCGTTGTACCTTCAACAGCGGATCCAC
>JAYTWN010000272.1:0-9637 GCA_043743435.1 Acidimicrobiia bacterium | reverse complement strand
CAAAGCTTTGCTGCTCAACTCTTTGTAGTTGCAGTAACGCCAATACGTCGCCGACATCAAGACAAGCCATCGCCCGTTGCTCCCCAAGCGTTCCGCGGAGCAACGCGTTTGTACCTGCGGACTGTTCAATCAACGGACTTCCAGGAACGGCAAGAACAGGACGGCCTCGATCAAAGGCCCGATCAGCGGTGATGAGCGATCCACCTTTCGCCCGCGATTCAACGACGACAAGGACCTGAGCCAGTTGGGCGATAATGCGGTTTCGCGCTGGGAAAGCCATGGGAAGAGGTGCTGAACCTAAAGGACGTTCGCTTAGTAAAATGCCATGCTGAGCGACGCGCTCCCAAAGCTGACGACCCGATCGCGGATAGATCACATCAAGCCCTGTTCCCACTACGGCAATTGGCTTAGCCCCACTGTGGCGAAGCGCGCCAGTATGAGCAAAGGTGTCGATGCCAAGAGCAAGGCCGGACACCACCGAGACTCCGTGCCCGGCAAGATCAGCACCAAGTTGCTCCGCAAAGGCCCTTCCCACATTTGTTGGGTCACGAGTTCCAACGATGGCTACTGTCGGACGGTCAAGGGCACCAATATCGCCTCGGCTGAACAGCACCGGTGGGTACTCCTCATCGTCGGAAAACCGGTCTGCTATCGCTCTTGGCCATAACAGATCCTTTCCTTCCAGCGCTCCCGTGTCCGACTCTCCTGGATGCACCCAGACACCTACGCCACCACGTGCGTAGCGCTCAGCGCAGTCATCAAGGGCCACCCGTTTTGCCGAAGAGCACCACACCGGAAGATCTTGAGCCACGTTATGGCAACCCTCAAGAATTTCTGCGAGTTCACGGTTGCCAGAGCGTATTGCTTCGAGTGCTTCAACTGGCGACCAGCGAGCCAATAGACGTCGCAATCGTGGGGTTGTCATGCGGGGAAGTTCGCTCAACACCACCGCACTCAGCTGCGACTCGGAATAGCGAACGGAGCCCGAGACCGGGCAATCAACGGTTCTCATTGGCTTTCCTCAAACACCACGCGTCGGCGAAGCTCCAGGGCAAGAAAGAGCTGTTGATCATCGAGTACCGATCCTTCGGTTTCGCCCTCCAGATCCATCAACGTTCGCGCCACGCGGCGCACTCGGGCCACGCCTCTTGCCGTGAGCTCTCCAGCCCGCAGCTGGCCATCGAGTAGGGACCGACCGGCCGAGGAGAGCCGACAGAGACGGTCGACCTGGGCGGCGTTCAATCGACCATTCGCGCAACCTTGACGTTGTTGGGCCACTTGGCGCGCCGCGGCAACCCTCGCACGGATCTCAACCGAGGAGCACTCTTGCCCGTGGCCCAACAGATCAGCTGGATCAGGACGGTCAACGCTAAGGCGCAAATCAAAGCGATCAAGAAACGGCCCGGACAATCGACGGGCATAGCGAGAACGCGCCGCTGAAGAGCATCGACAAACAGCCTTCTTCCCGAAGACCGTAGGTGCACCTACAACATCCATCCCATCCGACGAAGGTTCTCCAACGACTGAAAGAGTATGTTCTCGTTTCCGCCAAGAAGAATCATTCGGTCCGCTCGCTCCTCTCCACCCACACGGACACGGATTGGTAGCAGCGACCAACAGAAAATCTGCGGGAAACACCACGCTGGCACTGGCTCGATCCACACAAATTTTCCCCCGCTCCAGAGGTTGTCGGAGGGCATCGAGCACTGCCGCTGGAAACTCACCAAGCTCATCAAGAAACAACACTCCATGATGGGCACACGAAATCTCACCGGGCCTCAGCCAAGCAGTTCCCCCTCCAAGCAACGCAACCGCCGATGCCGAATGGTGCGGTGAGCGAAGAAAGGGAATGGTTGGCAGAGCGGTGAGGGGTGTTTCGTGCCCGGCAGCCGACCGAATCCGCAGGGCTTCGATGGCCTCGACGCGAGATAGCGGCGACATGATTCCTGGCAGACGTTCGGCCAGCATGGTCTTTCCGGCGCCTGGCGGGCCTACTAACAAGAGGTGGTGCAATCCCGCTGCGGCGATCTCCAACGCTAAGCGGCCCATTGGCTGCCCTCGAACATCACTCAGATCAGGCGCTCCGTCAACTAACTGATCGGTGTCCGCCAACCCATCTCTGGCCGCCCCACTCAGTCCCGGATGGTCCCAATCAGGCCACGGGTTCGTGCCGAGCAATGCTGCGACTATTTCGATGAGGTGAGATGCTCCGCGGACCACATGCGTTTCGAGCAATGCTGCGGCAGCTGCACTGGCATGGGGAGCAATCAACTCACCGGGAGGCAGGGCTTCAGCGTAGGCAAAGGCGCCAGGAAACGGACGCAGCGATCCATCAAGCCCGAGTTCACCAAGAAATGATCTTCCACTGACGCGATCTGGGGGAATCTCACCGAGAGCCACGAGCATGCCAATGGCAATGGGCAGATCAAGTGCTGCCCCCACTTTACGGACGTCTGCTGGAGCTAAATTGACCGTCACCCTACGCACCGGCCAGACCAGCCCGGAAGATAGTAGAGCCGCTCGAACACGGTCACGGGCCTCTCGGCACACACCATCGGGCTGACCGACAATCGTGAACCCCGGCAAGCCATCGCCGATATGAACTTCTACAACGACCGGGCGTGCCTGGGCACCGAGTAGTGATGCCGCAGAAATGGCAGCGAACATGGTTTCTCCCTGAAAATGCCAACACGCACAGCGGCAGACTATGAACCGATTGCGGAGCGAGTGACAACACGGAAAGCGAACCGACGCTCCCAACGGTCCACCAAGTCCATACGGGTTTGGTGACACGTCCACTCTACGGAGGGGGTATGACAAAAAACTCGAGCAGACAGAAGAATCCCGAAACTTCGGTTCAACAGTCAAAAGGGATCAACAAGGACCACGGGTAAAGGAGACTGGAGATATGGGATTCAATCCACACCGAAAGCAGAAAAAACGAGCGAGCGATATCTACATCGTCGTGTTTGCTTTGGCCGTTACTTTCGTTCTCGTTCTTTGGGCTTTGGCAGCCTAATCATCACCGAAGCACCCGTTTCACCGCCGCCACCACCCCCTATGGCAAGCGACAGGGGTCATCAAAAAACATTCGTGTACATAGCAAATTCATTGCCAGTAATTGCTGCGATGTCGAAGCGGCGTGTCACGGCAAACGGCACTCCATGCTGGCGACACCAGGCCGATCCGAGTTGGCGAAGGCGGAGCATTTTGGTGGGAGTGATTGCCTCTACCCCGTTGCCCATTCGGCCGGAAGAGCGGGTCTTTACCTCGCAGAACACGACGAGTTCATCCGCGCCCAGCACCAAATCAAGTTCACCCCGTCGGCCGTCTCGCCAGTTGCGGTCTAACACCTCGAAACCCTGTTGCACGTACCATTCGGCAACCACGGTTTCTCCGATGGCACCAAGTTGATTGTTTCGCAATCCCATGGGTTCACCATGACGAATCACCGGCAAACAAGGGAGGTGGCAACACGCACCTACGCACCTGCTTCGATTGAGTGAAAAAATCGCTAACAAATGCGGGCCGAGCCCGGGAACACCGGAACGGAACCGCCGTTCGATGCAGGTGCCGCAAAACGCTAATGATCAGCCTTAGGGGCGGTGTAACTCCTCGACGTTCACGTCTTTGAAGGTAAGCACTTTGACTTTCGCTACGAACCGAGCGGGCCCGGGACGATAGATGTCCCATACCCACGCGTCGTCGAGTTCAATTTCGAACCAGGTTCGACCACCTTCAACCTTGGGGGTCATGGTCACGCCGTTGGCCAAATAGAAGCGCCGCTCCGTCTCGACAATGTGGGTGAAGGTGCCCACGATGTCTTTGTATTCACGGAACAACTGAAGTTCAAGCTCAGCTTCGTAGTTTTCGAGATCTTCTGCACTCACGGCAAGAACTCCAACATCGGCCTTACCTTAGATGCAAAGCGGATCACGACTGCCGCATTTGCGCAATGCTTAGCTCGTCGGCCGAACAATTCAGCCTCTGAAACCAACCTGCTTCTCGGCGCGATGGCGATGTTACAAACCACCTAGGCGCGCGGCCGGCCAGACACGAACGAAGGCTCGCCCGACCATGGTTTTCTTTTCGACAAAAGGATGCCGGTTGCCTTGCGGATCGTTGAAGTAGCGACTGTCAGCAGATTCAGGGCGATTATCGCCCATCATGAAGTAGCTGTTCGGAGGGACAGTGAACGAGGTTTTTCCGTCTGGCCCTGGGGTCGTTTTCACATTCGGTTGCAGCCAGGGTTCGGCCAGTTTCACCCCGTTGATAAACACCGCATCGTTTCTGATTTCGAGAGTTTCGCCAGGTAAACCGATCACTCGTTTGACGTAATTTTTGTCTTTGGGCTGACGAGCGCCGACAAAATCGAAGAGATTCCGGAACAGCCGATCAATCGGAGTGTTCCGCCGAAGCTCTCGGTAGGCCGGATTTTGGAATACCACAATGTCACCGCGATGCGGGTCATGCAGTCGGTAACTGATCCTCGAAACCACTACTCGGTCGCCAATTTTCAACGTCGGGTACATCGACTCCGACGGGATAAAAAACGCCAAACCGACGAACACTCTAATGAGTGACGCTATTACAACGGCAACTACGATAAGAATGCCGTACTCGAGCACTCGGGTTACAAACGGAAGCTGTTCTTTAGGTGCCCGGGGTTTTTCCGGCGGCAATGTAGCTGATGGGACATCATTCCAAGCTCCGCCTGGATCGGAGGAGTCGCCTGACGGCACTTGAGAAGTGGGTTCGCTCACCAGGAGTTGGGGACGTTCAGGCCAAAGTCACAAGGGAACCGGCGCATAATATGCAAACCGGCCACCGTCGCAAGAATTAGCGCTTCTCTTTAACCTTGGCGGCCTTGCCACGAAGGTTACGGAGGTAGTAGAGCTTGGCTCGCCGAACGTCACCACGGGACATAACTTCGATTTGCGCAATGGTTGGCGAGTGGACGGGGAACGTACGCTCGACCCCAACGCCGTAGCTGATCTTTTGCACGGTGAAGGTCTCGCGGACACCACCACCAGCGCGGGCAATTACGTAACCCTGAAAAACCTGGGTGCGTTCCTTGTTTCCTTCGATAACGCGTACGTGTACTTTCACGTTGTCGCCCGGACCGAAATTCGGTACGTCTGAACGCAGGCTGTCTTTGTCGATGAAATCGGTGGGGTTCATGGCTCGTGCTCCAAGCAGTGCCGCAGTTACGCGGGCGCAAGTGTTTGTTGGTTCGCGGGGCGAAGTGTTCGATGCTTCGCAGAGCGAAGTGTTCGATGTTCCGCAGAGCGAAGTGTTTTCAAAAGGCTCGGAAATGCTAGTCGGTCTGACAGACACAGGCGCGCACGTTGGCTGGAAGAATCTAAACAGCAGGACCAACGTCACTCGAAACAAACGAAACAACGTCATTCAACCTGTCGACGTGGTTCACGTGGTTCAGGACTCTTCAAGACTTGTACTTAGGCCGGACTCTGGCTGAGGAACGGTGTTAGGCCGTTTCGCGCGCTTCTTTGGTTTGTCCGGCGGCCATTCAACTCCGTCAACCTGCAAACCAAATTCCTTCAGTATGGCCGCTTCAGCAGCGGATACACCCCCTCGTGAAACAAGGAGGTCGGGCCGTCGCGTAGCCGTCCTCGCCAGGGCCTGAGCGTGGCGCCAACGTGCGATTCGAGCATGATCGCCGCTACGCAAAACGTCCGGGACGCTTGCTCCACGAAACGTCAGAGGACGGGTGTACTGGGGATATTCGAGCAACCCAGCGGCGGAAAAGCTCTCCTCTTCAGCAGACGATTCGTTCCCCATAACCCCGGGTAACAGGCGGGTGACGGCTTCAATTACTGCCATGGCGCCCACTTCCCCTCCGCCCAGAACGAAATCGCCAAGCGAGAGTTCGTCGTCGACCACAGTGTCTTGTACTCGTTGATCGAAACCTTCGTATCGTCCGCACAGAAGCGAAAATCCACCGGCGGACTGGGCCAGGGCGGCGAGTTCTTCGGCGACTCGTTGTGTAAATGTGCGCCCCGAGGGTCCGAGCAGAATCACGGGACGCACCGCTTGCCGGTTCAAGACTGCTGCTTCAATGCACGCCACCATCGCTGGGGCGGTAAGAAGCATCCCCGCTCCCCCGCCAAAGGGCGAGTCGTCAACGCTGCGATGGGTTCCGGTTCCGTGGCTGCGCAGGTCAAGTGCAGCAATCTGTACCAGGCTGTTTTTGCGGGCTCGTCCTAAGACGCTGGTGGTGGCGTGCGCTTCGATGAGGTCGGGAAAGAGGGTGAAGACTGAAATCAGCGGCCGAGATTTTGTCATCGGCCCAGCTTCCTCAACAGTGCCGGACAACCGCTAGCCCTGGACTTTCTTGACTTTCGAGGTCTTTTTATCCCCCAAGGAAATCTGCCCGGCATCGCGGGCTTCGGCTGCTTCATCGAAATCGAGCAGGCCAATCGGCGGATCAATAGTGACAACGCCGGGCTGCGAGTCGGTCACGAAGAACAAGGGGATCAGTCGTCCGTCGACCAACACCAAAAGATCACTTGCCGGGTTGGCTTCAACACTGGCCACTTTGCCTACGGGTTCGCCACTTCGCAGACGAACTTCGCAACCAATGAGCTCATGAATCCAGAGCGCTTCTGGATCTTCAAGCGGCGCAGCGAACAGTTCTCGCCCGCAAATAGCTTCTGCCGGAAGCCGACCTTCGATGCCGACAAAACGCACTCGCCAGCGATCGCCTTGGGTAGCGCTCGTAAGGATTTCGAGGACCCCGTGGTCGGTCGTGAGCTTGGTTCCCGGTTCGACTCGTTCGGTGCGGTTGGTGGTGAGGTGCACGAGGACGTCACCTTTGAGGCCGTGGGGTTTGGTGATGTAGCCCACGCTCAGCAGCGAGGGATCACGGGTGGTTTTGGCCATAGGGTCACGCTAACCATTCAGGGTTTGAAGTTTTCAAGCATTTCCAGCGAACAACGTTCCAACAAACAACATTCAACGTCCTTGCAAACAACGAAGGCCTGCAGCCGAAGCGCAGGCCCTCATCAAAATATTTTTACCGCGAAGCGCCAAGAAAAACTCAGCGTTCGGTAGAAAACTCAGTTCAACGGATCAGTCAACTATGTCGACGTGGATGTCTTTGCCGTCACGAGCACCCGCAGCACGCACAACGGTACGAATTGCTTGTGCAGTGCGTCCACGACGGCCAATAACTTTGCCCATGTCGCTCGGCGAGACGCTCAAGTTCAAGCTGACTCGTTGACGCCACTGGGAGCTAGAGATTTCTACGCCATCAGGATCGTCCACAATAGAACGGGCAAGATAGTCAAGAACATCGCGGGCGATGCCTCCGGCCGAATCAGCAGATTCAACCGCGTTTGGATCGAGTTCTTCGGCCATGATGACCTGGAACGCTTACTTAGCCTTGGCGGCGGTGAAGGTTTCCCAAGCGCCGGAAATCTTCAAAATCTTGGCTACGGTCTCGGTGGGCTGCGCGCCCTTGTTCAACCAGGCAATGCACTTGTCGTTGTCGATGTTGATACGTGAGGGCTCCTGGCGTGGCTCATAGGTGCCGAGAATCTCGATGAAACGGCCATCACGGCTTGAACGGGAATCCGTAGCCACGAGACGGTACGTAGGTTGCTTGGTCTTTCCCATGCGCATGAGGCGAAGCTTTACGGCCATGGTGTTACTCCTAGAGATCTTGATTAGTCGAGCGGTGTTGGATTGCCGAGATAGCTAGCGAAATCCGCCGCAAACAAAGCCTGGAAAGGTTAGCACTTCCAAACGAGCGAAGCTCCTGTTTGGAAGTAAAGAAGGTCAGCGTCGCAGACGCCAAGCCCTTCAACAGGCGAAGCCTCCTATCGCTTCTTCTTTTTGTTCTTGTTTGGGAACGTTGGGGCGCTGCCCGGGGCGGTTACCCGCCCGCCACCACCGGCTTTTTTGCCAGGCGAGCCCCCCATTGGCAGTGAAGGCAGTTTTGGTGGAGCGCCAGCCATGGCGCCCAAGCCGCCTCCAGGTAGTCCGAGGGCTTTGAGCTGGTCGGGATCAATGTCTCCTGCGCGGACGGCTTTGGCCACGGCGCGTGCTTGTTGGAACTTCCCTCCCCCGCCCTTCATGGCTTTGGCCATTCCTGGTCCCATGGATTTCATCATTTTTTGCATTTCGCCGAATTGCTTCAGCAGGTTGTTCACTTCTACCAACGGTCGGCCAGCTCCCGTAGCGATCCGTTGACGACGCGGAGCATTGATCAGATCAGGAGTTACCCGTTCCTCTTTGGTCATGGACAAAATGATGGCCTCGACCCGATCGAGTTCTCGGTCGTCGATGTCGACGTCTTTCAACTCTTTGCCAACACCGGGCATCATCGACAGCAAATTCTTGAGCGGACCCATTTTGCGGACTTGGCGCATTTGGTCCATGAAATCCGTCAGCGTGAACGTGCCCGACAGAAGGGCTTCAGCGGCGGCTTCGGCCTGCCCTGCGTCGAAGGCTTGTTCGGCCTGTTCAATGAGGGTGAGCACGTCGCCCATGCCCAGGATCCTGCTGGCCATGCGGTCGGGGTGGAATTGGTCGAAGTCGGCCAGTTTTTCGCCGGTAGAGGCAAAGGCAATTGGTCGGCCGATGACTTCTTTCACGCTGAGTGCCGCACCGCCGCGGGCATCACCGTCGAGCTTGGTCATGATGACGCCGTCGATGTTCAAAATCGCATGGAACGCTTCAGCGGTGGAGACCGAGTCCTGGCCGGTCATGGCGTCGATGACCAGGAATGTGTAATCGGGGCTGATGGCTTCGGAGATCCGGCGGACCTCGTCCATCAGTTCTGCATCTATCGACAAACGCCCCGCGGTGTCCACGATCAGTACATCTTTGCCAAGCCGCTTTGCTTCTTCGAGACCGTTTCGAGCGACGGTGACCGGATCAGAAGCTTCGCTGTAGACCGGAACGCCTACCTGCCCACCGAGCACGCGGAGCTGTTCAACGGCGGCCGGACGTTGTAGGTCGGCACCAACGAGCAACACGTTGCGACCCTGGGCTTTGAACCAACGAGCCAGCTTTGCCGTGTTAGTTGTCTTACCGGCACCCTGCAAACCGGCCATGAGCACCACGGTTGGCGGCTTGGAGTTGAACATGATGTTGAGGGTTTCGCCGCCGAGCGTTTGAATCAGTTCGGTGTGAACGATCTTGATGACCTGTTGCGCCGGGTTCAGCACCTGAGACAGTTCAGCGCCCACACAGGCCACGCGGATACGGTCGACCAGGCTGCGGACGACCACAAAGTTCACGTCGGCCTCAAGCAACGCGACACGAATTTCGCGGAGGACTTCTTCTACTTCGGCTTCGCCGAGGCGGCCGCGCCCTTTGACTCGGGAGAAGATGGCATCGAAACGGTCAGAAAGGCTGTCAAACATCGCTTGCCATCGTAGAGCCCGGGTGGCCTTGGCTGTGGTCGAAACGTCACAGCTCGAATTCGTTGATGCTGGTCGACCCGCCCCCGGTTTGAAACTCTGGACTCGGGACAAGTTCTGAAGAGTCGGTGGGTTCACGGTGTATCCGCTTCGCTTCGCTTCGATCGGTCATCCCGAGGCATGGCGGGCGGGTTAGGGTCGGTTCATGAGCGACACCATGAATTACGGCGGAGCCGAAGCGCTCGCCG